>JBIKOZ010000254.1:0-3392 GCA_044357745.1 Limnohabitans sp.
CCCAGCCTGATGAGGCTGTTCGATTTAAACGAACGCAGCACGAAGCAGATGGTCAAGTTGGTCAAGCAGATCAGTCCTCAGACAATTGTCGAAGTGGGTCCGCCCCGTTGTGATGACTTAGATATCTTGATGAATGCTTCTCCTGTTGGAATGCTTAGCGACGCTAGGCTGCCATTGGTAGCGACAACATTTAGCAAAGATTTAGTTGTTTTTGATGCGATCGTGATGCCCGAGAACACGCCTCTTCTGAAATTAGCGCAAGACTGCGGTTGTGAGGTTGTGAGAGGGCGAGAAATGATGCTTGGGCAGATTGCTCGACTCGTTGACTATTTTCTTGCGCCATAAGTACTTCGCACCTTAGTAATTTGGTGGGCCCTCAGCATAAAGCTTTTACCGCCCAAACTCTTAAATCAGAATGGTCATTTGGGCTGGACGCTGTCTGCGCTGACGTCAGACATCGGGTGTGTCAATTTGTAAATTTATGAAGTCCCATGCTGCGAACGCCATGCACGGTGGCTGCGTCAATTAGGCCGCTGAAAATCAGCCCGCTCCATCCACCAAGACACCGCAAACCCTGCCACCAAGCCCCAAAAGGCCGCACCAATGTTGAACGGGCCGATGTCGGACACTGTGACCAGCAGGCTGACCAAGGCGCCCAGTGAATGCTTGCCCGCACCAAAGGAGGCGACAAACGCGCCTTGCAACACGCGCAGCATGGCCAGGCCGCCCAGCACCATGATGAACTCTTTGGGCGCGGCGAGCATCCAGCCGGTGAAGGTGGGAGCCATCAGGCCAAACAGCACGGCCAGCACGCCAAACATGAGCGCTCCGGTGTAGTGGCGCGACTTCTCGCCCGACGAGGTCAGCAGGCCGTTGGTTGGCCCGGTCAGGCACGAGCTGACCGCGCCAAACAGCGCGCTGATGGCTGCGCCCACACCGCAGGCTACGGCGATCATGTTCACCGGCGGCGCGTGCCCGGCGTTTTGGAGCACCGCCACACCCTGCCCGTTTTGCACCACCAGCACCGTGATGGCCAGGGGCAGCACCAACTCGAGCACGGCCGCCCACGACCACACCGGGGCTTGGATGACGGGCTGCGCCAAGGTCAGTTGCCCCACCGCTGCGGCATCGAGCCGGCCCGACAAGGCCACCGCCAAAACGCCTACCAGCAAGGCCCCAATGACGGGCGGCAAGCGTTTGCCCCAGTCGGTGCGGACAGATAACAATAAGAACACGCCCACCATGGGTGCGGCAATCCATACATCGCTTTGCAGGGCTCGCACGATATCGAGACCAAACCGCAAAAACACCCCGGCCACCATGCCCATGACAATCGGCATGGGCAGCACCGCCATGACACGCTTGACCCAGCCGCTCAAACCCAGCACCAAAACCAATGCACTGGTGGTGTAAAAAGCACCGATCACTTCTGGAAAACTGAGATTCTGCAATGCAGGCCCCACCAACACTGTGCCCGGAATTGTCCAGCCAAAGGCCAAGGGCGTGGTGTAGCGCCAACTCATAAACAAACTGAGCAGGCCGTTGACAAAAAACACCCCAAACACCCAAGACGCCAGCTCTTCAGGCGACAAACCGCCGCGTGTGCCCACAGACAAAATCACGGCAACCGGCCCGGTGGCGGCAAAAATGAAACCGATCAGCGCGTTGGCAGCGTAGGTGCTGCCGAAGTCGGCGCGCATTTGCAGCCAACCTGGAGCGCTGACAGCGGGGGATTCGAGGTGTTTGAACAAAACTGTTCCTGTATGAAGTGCAAAACGTTGCCCAGCTTATCAAAGCCGTCAGACTTTGCCGTAGCCGTCGATGGTGACGATATCGTAGCTCATTGCTTATTCTTTAATGCGCCTTTTGCCAACTGCCCCACCAGCTCAGGCAACAGGGTCTGCGGATCGACCCTCTCGCAGGCCGCAGCCAGCGTGCTTTGGATGGCCCTGGCCGCTGCGTCGTGCGAACCCGTCTCATGCGCCATGTCGGCGTAATAGCCAAGATCTTTGAGGGCGTTGCCCATTGAAAAGCGCAGGCCAGAGTTATCTCCGCGCAATAAATAAGGCTTGAGGCGTTCGAGTGCCGCACCCCAGCCTCCGCCTTTTTCCAGAACTTCCACGAACACCGCGTCATCGATGCCCGAACGGCGTGCGCATGCTGCGGCTTCGGCCAACAAAGTGACAGAGCCGAGCGAGACAAAATTGTGCAGCAGCTTCAGACTGTGGCCCGCGCTGACGGCGCCGGCGTGCACGATGTTTTCAGCAAAGGTGGACAAAATGGGGCGGCACTCTTCAAGAAGCGCAGCATCACCGCCAATCAGTAAATTAAGTCGGCCTTGCATCGCTTCGTTAGGGGTGCGTGTCATGGCCGCATCAAGAAATTGAACGCTACGCTGTGCCAGTGTGGCGGCCACTTGCTGAGTGGACGCAGGGATGCTGGTTGAACAGTCGATCACCGTCATGCCCTCGCGCAGCCCGGCCAGCAATCCGGTGGTGCCCGCCAAAATAGCCTCTACCTGGGCCGATCCATTCACGCATAGGATGACAATGTCGCTGGCCTGCGCCACGGCTTGTGCCGTCGAAGCAGTCTTTGCGCCAGCAGCAATCAGATCACTTAGCGACTGATTGCCCGGGTGTTCCATGGCGGTGAGTTGATAGCCTTTTTTGACGATGTTGGTTGCAATGCCCAGGCCCATCATGCCTAAACCAATCATGCCGACGCGGGGGTTTTGCATGTGCGTTCCTTGAAGATTTTCTTGAATCATACTGGCCTGCGCCATGCGTCAATTCAGTAGATTGGCATTCCCCCAATTTTGCAGACATTCTTCATCACGCAATTTGACGTCTCTCGAACTCAAGGTCGCTTGCTTGGCGTCGACGTCATCGCTTGACATGTACGGATGGACCTTCACGCCGAGCTCCACATGAGTGTCTTGAGAGTTTATAACGAACGCTTTCTACATTGATCAATGAATCAAGGTAGATCAACTTATTGTTTATACTTATTGTGCACCGGTGTGCCTCAGCCATGAGGTTTCCAAAATCCCGACCCATCCACAGGAGAATACCGCATGAACAACGTCAAAGGCAATCTACCGAACCGCCGTCAAATCATAGGTTTGGCCGCTGCGGCCATGTCTTTGCCAACCCTCGCCCAAACCAGCAGTTTTCCGCAAAGACCGGTTCGCATCGTGGTCCCCTACACAACGGGCGGCAGCAACGACGTCATTGCGCGACTGCTGGCTCAACAACTTCAGGAGGCCTGGGGACAGCCCGTGGTGGTTGAAAACAAACCTGGCGCAGCGGGCAATATTGGCGCATCGGACATTGCCAAGTCGGCACCTGACGGTCATTCCCTGTTGCTGACCAACATCAACATCGTCTCAATGA
>JBIKOZ010000143.1:0-5320 GCA_044357745.1 Limnohabitans sp.
TTGAAAGCCACGGGTCACAAGTGCCCGTTCACCACCAGCTGGATCAGCTGGACTCAGCTCGAGAGCTTTTCCGCTTGGCACAACACTGAATTTGCAACCAAGGGCAACGGGATGCGCGGCATGGATGCGCGCTTGTCTTTCAACACCCCTTTGCACGTTCGTCACATTGAAAACTTGGCCAACATGGCCAAGAGCGGCCTGTTCATTTACAAGGGCCGCGGCAACGCAGCTGACGCCACATTCGTTTCTGGCGAATGTGCAATGGCCACCGGCTCTTCTGCACTTTACGGCAACGTGACACGCAACGGCAAATTTGCCTACGGCATCGGTACACTGCCTTACTACCCCGATGTCAATGGCGCACCTCAAAACACCGTCATTGGCGGCGCCAGCTTGTGGGTGATGAGTGGCAAGAAAGCAGAAGAGTACAAGGGCGTTGGCCAATTTTTCGCCTTCCTGTCCCAGCCCGATGTGGCAGCCAAGAGCCATCAGCGTACAGGCTACTTGCCCGTCACCAAAGCGTCATTTGAGTTGACAGACAAATCTGGCTTTTACAAAAAGAACCCTGGTACCGATGTGTCTGTGACGCAAATGATCCGAAAAACCACCGACAAATCACGTGGCGTGCGTTTGGGCAACTTTGTTCAAATCCGCACCATCATTGATGAGGAACTCGAAGGCGTTTGGAGCGGCAAAAAGCAACCCAAAGAAGCTTTGGACTTGGCCATCAAGCGTGGCAATGAACAACTTGAGCGCTTTGAAAAAGCCAACAAGTAAACTGACACGGTTCAAAATACAGCATGGCTCTCAGTTGAGGCATGCAGGTTAGTCCAAAAGCAGAGAAGTAATTCTCTGCTTTTGTCCTTTTTATTGGCTTCAAATTGTTTTAAATCCTCATGGAAAAGCGCGTACGCTTTAAATCAGCCTGGTTACCTTGGGCGCTCATCGCACCACAAATGGCGGTTGTGTTGGTTTTTTTCTTTTGGCCAGCGGGCCAAGCCCTCTACCAAAGCGTGCTCACCCAAGACGCATTTGGGGGTTCTGTGCAATATGTCGGCATGGAAAACTTCGATCGACTTTTCAGCGACGACAGCTACCTCAACTCGTTTAAAACCACAGCTTTCTTTTCCATCTTGGTGGCTGGTACTGGATTGTCGGTCTCTTTGCTTTTGGCAGTCATGGCCAATCGCTTGGTGCACGGCGCCGGCATCTACAAAACTTTGCTCATTTGGCCCTACGCTGTAGCCCCTGTGGTGGCCGGCGTCTTGTGGCTTTTCATGTTTGCATCCCCCATGGGCGTGGTCGCCTATTTTCTTCGCAGCATCGGTTTTGAATGGAATCACTTGCTCAATGGCAATCACGCCATGGCTTTGATTGTGATGGCCGCTGTCTGGAAGCAAATCTCCTACAATTTCTTGTTTTTTTTGGCGGGCCTTCAGTCCATTCCTAAATCCTTGATCGAAGCAGCCGCCATCGATGGCGCATCGCCTTGGCACCGTTTTTGGACCATCGTTTTTCCTCTGCTGTCACCCACCACGTTTTTCCTCTTGGTCATCAATGTGGTCTACGCCTTCTTTGACACCTTTGCCATCATCGATGCAACCACCCACGGTGGGCCTGGCAAAGAAACGGCTATTTTGGTTTACAAGGTTTACTACGATGGTTTCAAAGCCCTCGACATGGGTGGCTCAGCAGCCCAGTCTGTGATTTTGATGGCAATTGTGGTGGCGCTCACTGTCATTCAATTCCGCTTCGTCGAAAAGAAAGTGCAGTACTGACATGGTTGATCGACGCCCGGGTCTTGATTTACTGTCGCACCTTATTTTGCTGCTTGGTGTCAGCATCGTGGCTTTTCCGCTTTACCTGACCTTTGTGGCCTCAACCCAAACCGCCGAGCAGATTTCCAGAAGCATCCCTATGTCCATGGTGCCTGGCAATAATTTTTGGGAGTCTTATCGCTTGGCCTTGTTGGGCGGAGAAACCTCTTTAGGCAGCAAGGTGCCTGCGGTTTGGCCCATGATGCAGACCAGTTTGATCAGCGCACTGGTCATTTCCATTGGCAAAATTGCCATCTCGTTGTTGTCTGCATTTGCGTTGGTCTATTTCCGTTTTCCGTTCAGAAATTTTTTCTTCTGGATGATTTTTATCACCCTGATGCTGCCTGTCGAGGTGCGCATCAGTCCCACCTACGAAGTGGTATCCAACTTGGGTATGCTCAATACCTACGCTGGTCTCACGGTGCCTCTGATTGCTTCGGCCACCGCCACATTTTTATTGCGTCAATTCTTCTTAACCGTGCCCGATGAATTGGTGGAAGCTGCGCGCATGGATGGCGCTGGCCCGATGCGATTCTTCAAGGATATTTTGTTACCTTTGTCGGCCACCAACATCGCGGCCTTGTTTGTGATTCAATTCATTTACGGTTGGAATCAATACTTATGGCCGCTGCTTGTCACCACCAACGAAGACATGTACCCCATCGTGATGGGCATCAAGCGCATGTTGGCTGGCGAGGCTTACACCGAATGGAACGTTGTTATGGCTACCGCCATTTTGGCAATGCTCCCGCCTGCCCTCGTGGTGATCTTGATGCAAAAATGGTTTGTCAAGGGCCTGGTTGATACTGAAAAATAATGGCTTCCATCACACTTCAAAACATTGTCAAAGAATACGGTACGGGTGCCAAGGCAGTCCCAGTCATTCACAATTTGAACGCCCACATCAACGATGGTGAATTCGTTGTGATCGTTGGTCCGTCGGGTTGCGGAAAATCTACCTTGTTGCGCATGGTAGCGGGTCTTGAAGAAGTGACTGGCGGTCACATTTCAATTGGCAACCGTATCGTGAACGACCTCGAACCCGCCGAACGAGACATTGCGATGGTGTTTCAAAACTATGCGCTTTATCCACACATGAGCGTGTTTGAGAACATGGCCTACGGCTTGAAGATTGCCAAAGTCTCGACGGCAGACATTCAAACTCGGGTTAACAAAGCGGCAGGTATTTTGGAATTACGAAACTTGCTTGAACGCAAACCCAGAGAATTATCAGGCGGTCAGCGCCAGCGTGTGGCCATGGGCCGCGCCATCGTGCGTCAGCCGCAGGTGTTTTTATTTGACGAACCCTTGTCCAATTTGGACGCCAAACTGCGCGCCCAAACACGCCTAGAAATTCAAAAGCTGCACCGCGAGTTGGGCATCACCTCCTTGTTTGTGACCCACGACCAAGTAGAAGCCATGACCTTGGCGCAGCGCATGATTGTCATGAACGGGGGTGTGATGGAGCAATTTGGCACACCCGAAGAGGTCTACAACCGCCCGGCAAGCACCTTTGTTGCCAGCTTCATTGGTTCACCCCCCATGAACCTGCTCACGCAAGCCCCTGGTCTTCCTACCGGCCAAATATTGGGCATTCGACCCGAGCACCTCGAACTTTCCAATGAAGGCTGGGAATTGCGAGTTGACACCGTTGAACTGCTTGGCGCAGAGCGTTTGGTGCATGCTCACTTAGGCCATGAATCGCTCACACTCCGACTTGACGCGAGCACCGCAGCACCGAAAACCGGTGAGCTTTTCCACGCCATGCCCAAACAAGGCTGCGTTCATCATTTCAACGCTGAAACAGGAAAACGTCTGTGACCCTGAACGCTGCCAACTCGCTTAAACCTTGGCCCTATCCAAGATGGATTGCCCACCGAGGCGCTGGTACTTTGGCCCCTGAAAACACGCTGGCTGCTTTTCGCAAAGGCGCTGAATACGGCTATCGCATGTTTGAATGCGATGCCAAACTCAGCGCTGACGAGGTGGTGTTTTTAATGCATGACGCCACGCTGCATCGAACCACCAACGGCCATGGCATTGGCGGTGAACAAAGCTGGCAACAACTGTCGCAGTTAGACGCTGGCAGTTGGCACTCTAGGCACTTCAGTGGTGAACCCTTGCCCACACTGGCCAATCTGGCGCACTATTGCATTAAGAATCGATTTTTTCTCAACATTGAAATCAAACCAACGCCTGGCTTTGAATTTAAAACGGGTGAAATCGTGGCCCGACAAGCGGCTCTGCTTTGGCAGCACGAAGAAGCACCACCCCTGCTCACTTCTTTTCAAGTTGATTCTTTAAAAGGGGCTCAACAAGCCGCCCCTCAATTGCCCAGAGGTTTGTTGCTCCACAGCCTGCCTGAAGGGTGGCTCAACACCGCCAAGACTTTGGATTGCAGCGCCGTTGTCTGCCAATATGCCTTGTGGACACCCGAACTGGTGACGACGGTTCACAACGCGGGCATGCGCTGTCTCAGCTACACCGTCAATGACGAATGGGTTGGCCAGCACCTCATGGCATTGGGAACCGACGGCATCATCACTGACCGGGTAGATGCCTTCAGCCCCTCAACTTGAATCGCATTTGCAAGGCCCACTCCAAGGTGGCGCAAACCAAAACAAGCGCAGCGTAGGTCGCCATTTTGCCGTCATTTCCCGTCAGTACCAGGCCCGCCACCAGCACGGCCAAGCCGCAAATGGCATTGAGCAGCCAACGCCAGAGCCACTTCATTTGAGATTGGCGTCTGTATTGAAACGAGCCCCACAGCGTAATACCCAAGGAAAGTACCAGCGCAGGCAAGCCGAAATTCACCAAATGCCAAAATACATCATCCCAAGTCATTCATTTCCTTCTCTGTTGGTACAGGTTTTATAATCTGAAACATGGCAGTTTGGGCATTGGGGTTAAACCACACAACAGCCCCGCTCGATTTGCGCGGGAGGTTTGCCTTTGCCTTGGACCAATTACCGCCTACTTTGCACCAACTCAGGGGCAACTTGGCTTCGCACACAGCTCGCGAACCTGAAGCCGCCATTCTCTCAACTTGCAACCGCACAGAAATTTATTGTGCCGCAGATCAGCTTGTGGTGGATGGAACTCTGAATTGGCTTGCGCAAGCCGGTGGTGTCTCTGCCCACGAGCTGCGCGCCCACACCTACATGCTCGAAGAAGGCCATGTGGCCAGGCATGCCTTTCGAGTGGCCAGCGGCCTCGACTCCATGGTTTTGGGGGAAGCTCAAATTTTGGGTCAACTCAAAGATGCCGTCAGAGCCGCTGAAGAGGCCGGTGCCTTGGGCAGTACCCTGAACCAATTGTTTCAGCGCAGTTTTGCAGTGGCCAAAGAGGTGCGTTCAAACACTGAAATTGGCGCTCATTCCATCAGCATGTCGGCCGCAGCCGTTCGCTTGGCGGGTCAAATTTTTGAAGACCTCACCAAAATCAAAGTTTTGTTTGTGGGCGCCGGTGAAATGATTGAGTTAGTGGTGACCCACTTTGCGGCC
>JBIKOZ010000142.1:0-5320 GCA_044357745.1 Limnohabitans sp.
ACTCGTTCATTTGGCACCCGAAGGTTTTGATAAATACTTTTTTGCTCACAAGAGGCTCCAAGCGGTGACTGGTTTATATCCAGGGGCTGATGGAAGGTGCGAGCCATGGCGGCGCGCGAGTTAAGCGGCAATTATCGCAGGCTCTGGCCGTTCAAAGACGACTTAAGATGAATCGGGCTTTTTGAAAAACATTGGGTAGTAGCGTTGCACCAAGGCGCCCTCAAAAGCCCACGTTTTGCATTTACCAACATAGGGGGGTGGCGTGGTGAGTTCTTCTCGCGGAATGCCAGCCTGATCGTTTCTAAATTGGATGGCGTGAGGAATGGTTTGAAAGGCCACAGTGGCCATGTTGAACAACAGCTCTCTCAAATGGGTGCAACCTTCTACGCCGCCAATTTTCGATTCGATGGTTTTTCGCCAACCTGAGCCCAAAGTGCAACCGATCAAGCGGTGCATGCCGCTGGGCGCTTGATCACATTCAGGGTGAGGAATGTGCGCCATGTCAGTGGCCACTTCGAGTATTTTTAACTGGTCATCGACTGTGAGCCTGATCTTCAAGCCGTGAATCGGATCGCCTGAATCTTTGAGGCCTTGGCTGGGAATGATGAAACCGTAGGTTTTAACGTCTGTGAGTGCGGCTTCAATGTCCCACAAGCCGTCGTCTCGCTCAAAGCCGGAATAGACCACAGTGCGCGTATGTGACAGTTTTCGGGGGGAGGGTGGTGGAAGTGCCAATGTATGTCTCTTCAATTTGGAGTTCAATTGCTTGATTATCGATTCGTTTTGGAATTTTGAATGCCAACTGAAGCACATGCCCTAATTTCTCCGGCCGTCAGACGCCAAACCATTGCCGATGCGCTCAGGCGGACAGCCTTGCGCTTGCCTCAAAAACTGGGCATTGTCTGTGGCAACACGTCCTGGACCTATGCAGAATTTGATGCGATCGTGTCCAGATTGGCTGCTGGTTTGTCCGGCATTGGCGTGAAATCGGGCGACCGCGTGGCGGTGCTGGCGCGTAACTCACATGGTTTTGCGGCCCTGAGATTTGCGTTGGCCCGAATGGGCGCGGTCATGGTTCCGATCAACTTCATGTTGAAGGCCGAGGAAGTGGCCTACATCCTGCGCCACGCAGGTGCTGAAACGCTGGCCACCGACACAGGCTTGGCTGATTTGGCGCAACAAGCTTCTCAATTGGACACCCAGGTCAAGCAGTTTGTATGGTTACCATCAGAAGACGCGACTGAAGCCGTTGCGGGCATGCACAATTTTGATGAACTGGCGGCTTGCACAGCGCCACTGGCTGAGTCGGGTTTGGCCAGTCAAAATCTGGCGCAAATTGTTTATACCAGCGGCACCGAATCGAAGCCTAAGGGCGCCATGCTGACGCATGATGCGGTGTTGTGGCAATACGTGAGCTGTGTGATCAACGCAGAAATTGCAGAGCAAGACTTGGCCTTGCATGCCTTGCCCCTTTACCACTGCGCGCAACTGGATGTGTTTTTTGGCCCTGCCATTTACATCGGCAGCAGCAATGTCATCACGTCCAAGCCGGTGCCTGACAACCTGCTGGCTTTGATCGAGAAGTTCAAGATCACGAGTTTCTTTGCGCCGCCTACGGTTTGGATTGCGCTGTTGCGCTCCCCTTTGCTGGACCCTGCCAAACTGACGCATTTGGCCAAGGGCTATTACGGTGCTTCCATCATGCCGGTGGAAGTGTTGAAAGAGTTGGCCGCACGATTGCCCAAGGTGCGACTCTGGAATTTGTACGGTCAAACCGAGATTGCCCCTCTGGCCACCCTGCTTGGACCTGATGATCAGCTTTGCAAACCGGGCTCATGCGGCCGTGCCGTGTTGAACGTTGAAACTCGCGTGGTGAACGATGACATGCAAAACGTGAAGCCCGGTGAAGTGGGCGAGATTGTGCATCGCTCACCGCATTTGATGCTGGGTTATTTCAAGGACGAAGAAAAAACACGCGCTGCATTTTCTGGTGGTTGGTTTCACAGCGGCGACTTGGGCACCATCGATGAAGAGGGCTATATCAGCGTGGTGGACCGCAAAAAGGACATGATCAAATCGGGTGGTGAAAACGTGGCCAGTCGTGAAGTGGAAGAAATGATTTACAGGTTGCCTGCGGTGAGTGAGGTGGCGGTCATTGGACTGCCAGATGCCAAGTGGATCGAAGCTGTGACCGCTGTCATTGTTTTGAAAGCGGGTCAAGCTTTGACGGAAGCGCAGGTCATGGCGCACTGCAATCAGCACATGGCCACTTTCAAGGTTCCCAAGCGAGTTGTCTTTGCGGAATCACTGCCTAAAAACCCCAGTGGCAAATTGCTGAAGCGTGAATTGAGAACTGCTTACGCCTGAGAGCGTTATTTGTTCTATTGACAGGACAATTACCCCGTGAGAATATCTTCGTCATTCTTTTGAACTGTTAGGTCGCTATGGAACTGTCTGATAAATCTGCCCGTCAACTGTTTGAACACGTGCAGGCCAATCCCACGCGAAAACGTTTTGGTTTTGGCAAGGTACCAGCCCTGATTAACATCGATTTACAAAAAGCCTACACCTGCGTGGGTGAGTTTGCCACTGCGTATGAAACTGACCCCAAGCAACTCCATTATGTGAATCAACTGGCCGAAGTCTTTCGCAGCAAAGGCTTCCCAGTCGTTTGGACCTATGTGGCCTACATGGATTCAGGTGAGGACTGTGGTGTGTGGGGCACCCGCACCAACACCCCTGACTCTTTGCAAAACATCAAAGTTGGAAGCCGTCGTGCTGAATTCGACGACCGCTTGGTCATTGATCGCAAGCGAGACATCATCATCAACAAGCGCATGGCTTCAACTTTTTTTGAGACCAATTTGGGTTCCCTCTTTACCCACCATGGTGTTGACACTTGCGTGATCACAGGCGGCTCTACCTCGGGATGCGTTCGCGCGACGGTGGTGGACAGCCTGCAAAGAAGTTTCAGAACCATTGTGCCTGTTGAGTGTGTGGCCGACAAACATGAGTCGCCGCACTTTGCCAATCTTTACGACATGATGTTGAAGTACGCCGATGTGCTCACCATCGCTGAAACTTTGGATCAACTCCGCAAAGTGCCTGGCAAAGGATCTTCAGCATGACAGGCGCTGCCCAAGCGCCTGCCACAAAGCGCGATCCTGGTTTTTACGATTACCTGCCCTACAACGACAGACCCGTCATTCGCTGGCCCAATGGGGCGAGGGTGGCATTTTGGGTGGCCCCCAATGTGGAGTTCTACGAACTCAATCCACCGCGCAATCCTGCGCGTGCACCTTGGGCGCGTCCCGCCCCCGATGTGCTTAACTATTCCTACCGAGACTATGGCAACCGCACCGGTTTTTGGCGCATGCTCGATGTCATGAAGCGCTGCAACATGCGCGGCAGTGTGTCGCTCAATGTGGCCATGTGCGACCATCACCCCGAGGTGATTAAAGCGTGTGCCGATGAAGGCTGGGAGTTTTACTCACACGGCACTTACAACACACGCTATCTCATGGGCATGAACGAAGCGCAAGAGCGCCAAGTGATTCAAGATTCCATCGACACCATTTACAAACACACGGGTCAAAAGTTAGATGGCTGGCTGGCGCCCGCACTCACCTACACGCCCAACACCATGGACCTGGTGGCCGACATGGGCCTGACCTATGTCTGTGACTTGTTTCACGACGATCAACCAGGCCCCGTCAAGGTCAAGAAAGGCATGCTCACCAGCATGCCTTATTCATTAGAGATGAACGACACCATTGTTTACAACGTGAACTTGGTTTCGCCGCGACGCTATGGCGACATCCTCAAACGCCAATTCGATCGACTTTACGAAGAGGGTGAGCACTCGGGCACAGTCATGTGCATTCCCCTTCACCCCTATCTCATTGGTCAGCCTTATCGCCTGGCTGCTTTTGAGGAAGCACTGTCCTACATCACGGGGCATGAAAAAGTCTGGTTGGCCACGGGTCGAGAAATTGCGCACTATTACAACGAGCACTATCACGCTGCTTTCACTGCAGCGGGTCAATCGGTGGGGGAAGCACCATGAGCGCGAATGTGTCTGCCCCCAAGCCCCTGCCCGACGACTACCTCGAGTATCCACTGCGCCGCTATGGCATGGACCATGAGCGCTATGCATGGTCGATGCTGCCTCAGCGCAAACAGGTTGCCTGGCCCAAGCAGGCTCGCGTGGCTTTGTGGGTGGTGCCGGCCCTAGAGTGGTTCCCCTTGAACATGACCGGTGTGCCTTTCAAACCGCCGGGCGCCATGCAAACGGCGTATCCAGATTTTCGCCATTACACACTGCGTGACTATGGCAATCGAGTCGGCATTTACAGAATCATGAAGGCCTTGCAGCGTCATGGCATTCCCGCGACGGTGGCCGTCAATGCCGCCGTGGCGGTTCGCTATCCCAGCCTGATTGATCAGTGCAACAAACTGGGCTGGGAAATCATGGCCAATGGTTTGGACATGGACCATTTGCACCATGGCGGATTGTCGGCTGAAGAAGAAAAGAAATGGGTGGACCAAACGCTGAGCATCTTGCGCAAGGCCAGCGGTCAAGCGGTACGTGGTTGGTTGTCACCTGCCAAATCGGAGTCCTTCAACACCCCCGACATTCTGGCGCAAGCCGGCTTGGACTATGTGTGCGATTGGGTCAACGACGACATGCCTTACCCCATGCACACCAGCAGCAAAAACTTGGTGGCCATGCCGCACCCGGTTGACATTGATGACTACACCATCTTGGTGAACAACCATCACACAGAAAATGATTTCCGCGATCAGCTGATCGACCACTTCGATGTGCTTTACAAAGAGTCAGCCACGGAAGGTGGGCGCATCATGCCGATCTCCCTTCATCCTTGGGTGATTGGTCAGCCCTATCGCATCAAAGCTTTGGAAGAAGCCTTGGCGCACATCATGAGTCACTCGGGTATTTGGGCAGCCACGGGTTCGCAAATTCTGGATGCTTGGCAACCCCAAGCCACCTGAATGTCGAGCGACCGTTTGTCCATAGCCGGTCACGAGCGAATTTCATATTCCGCGCTGCCAACGCGCGCGCCTTTGCAATGGCCAAACGGCGCGCGTGTCGCGCTGTGGATTGCGCCCAACATTGAGCATTACGAATACTTGCCTGAGGAAATCAGGGTGCGCAATCCATGGCCTCGGGTGACGCACCCTGACATCTTGGGCTATGGACTGCGTGACTACGGCAATCGTGTGGGTGTATGGCGTCTGATGGAATTGTTTGATTCACTTGAATTGCCCGTCACGGTGTCTTTGTCAATGTCGGTGCTTG
>JBIKOZ010000007.1:0-17419 GCA_044357745.1 Limnohabitans sp.
AATCGCAGGAAGACACTATGAAGACGACGGTTCATTTCAAGCAACTGATGCTCGGATTGGTGATTCCAACCGTCGTCGTCGTCTTGTGGCAAGTGATGGGCAGCATGCCCGACATGGCCGGCATATTGCCCACACCCCTGAAGGTTCTCGAAGGCTGGCACAGTTGGATTTTTGCCAAACCAGGCATGGGGCTTAACCCCTACCTGGGCACTTGGTTGGCCAATGTGGAGTACTCCTCCATGCGAGTCGCCCAAGGCTTTACCCTCGCTGCGCTTGTTGGTGTGCCGCTGGGCTTGTTGATTGGTTGGAGTAAGTTCATCTCACAGATGTTCGACCCCATGATTCAAAGCCTGCGGCCAATTCCCATCACCGCGTGGTTACCTTTTTCAATTGCAATCTTTGGTATTCGGGACATTGGTTCCATATTTTTGATTTTTCTGGGTGGCTTCTACGCCATCGTGGTCAACACCACACAAGGCGCTCGCGATGTTGACCGTAACTTAGTGCGCGCTGCATTGATGATGGGCGCCAGTCGCACTCAACTGCTTCTTCGCGTTGTGTTGCCTGCTGCCATGCCGTCCATCTTTACAGGCTTGCGCATTGGTTTAGGCATTTCTTGGACCGCGGTAATTGTGTCCGAGATGGTGGCGGTCAAATCGGGCTTAGGCTATGTTTTGTGGGACGCCTACTATGTTGGTCGCATGGACATTGTGCTGGCAGACATGGTGTCGATTGGAGCCATGGGTTACATCAGCGATCGCATTATTGTGTTCATCGAACGCAAGATACTGGTATGGCGAATTTTGCAAAGTCACTGAAATTCTTATGTCTAATATCTCTGTTAAAGACCTTTGTAAAACCTATCCTGGGCAGCCTCCCGTCAAGGCACTCGATCGGATTGACCTCGAAGTACCGCCCGGCGAATTTGTCGCTTTACTGGGCCCTTCTGGCTGCGGCAAGTCCACCCTGCTCAATCTGATTGCTGGCTTTGAATCACCCACCTCAGGTGTCTTACAGGTTGAGCAAAAAGCAGTTTTGGCGCCTGGGCCAGATCGAGGCGTGGTTTTTCAAGAAGCGGCTTTGTTCCCTTGGTTGACTGTTTGGGAAAACGTCGTCTTTGGCCCCAAAGTACAAGGCCTGCCCAAAGCCGAATACGAGGAACGCGCCAACGAGATGATCAGCATTGTGGGTTTGCAGGACTTCAAAAACCACCTGCCCGTACAGCTCTCGGGCGGTATGCGCCAACGTGTGGGCATTGCACGCATTCTCACCTTGGGCTCTCGTGTTTTGTTGATGGACGAGCCCTTTGGAGCGCTCGATGCGCAAACTCGATTGACCATGCAAGAGCTTTTGTTGTCGGTTTGGCAAAAACTCAAACCGACCATCATCTTTGTGACGCATGACATCGATGAAGCCATTTTTTTATCCAACACCATTTACGTCATGTCGGCCCGACCTGGCCGTATCCAATCCAAACTGGTTGTGCCTTTAGCACGCCCACGCACTGTGGCTGATACCGCGAGCGAGGCCTTCAGTTCCATGAAGCTCGAGATCCTTAACCTCATTCGACACACGCATGGCTAATCCACGTATTCCTTATCGCTTTTCTGATGAAGGTCCTCAACTGGTTGCCCCCAAAGAAGGCGCCATCTTGGTCCACTTGGTGGTCAATGTTGAGCACTGGCAATTTGAAGCCAGCATGCCGCGCACCATCATCACACCGCCTCACGGCAAAGAAACGGTGCCTGATGTGCCTAACTTTAGCTGGGCCGATTACGGCATGCGTGCTGGCTTGCCCCGCATCATTGACGCCATCAGCAGCCGCGGTTTACCTGCCTCCACCAGCTTCAATGCGGGCGTGATTCAAGCTTATCCGCGTGCGGCTGAAGCCATTCACAAAGCGGGTTGGGAATTCATTGGACACGGCGTTCATCAAAAGGCCCTCAACCATACCGATGGCGAAGAAGGGCAAATTGTGGCCAGCCTCGACATGATTGAGGCTTTTACGGGCAAGCGACCCAAAGGTTGGCTCAGTCCAGGGCTTCGCGAGTCGCACGACACACCCGACATTTTGAAAAAACTAGGCATTGAATATGTCTTTGACTGGGTGGTTGACGATGTGCCGCATTGGATGCGCACCAAGCACGGCCCGCTCATGTCCCTGCCCTACAACCTGGAAGTCAATGACTCCATCATTTACGCAGTTGAAAAACACACCTCCAACGAAATGTTTCAACGCCTGTCCAACACCCTGAGTTTGTTCCGACGTGAATGCTTGAAGCAGCCACGTGTGTTGTCTTTGGGATTGCATCCGCATTTGATTGGCGTACCGCATCGTTTTGAAAGCTTCGAAAAAATGCTCGACTTGCTGATGGCCACACCGGAAGTTTGTTTTATGACAGGCGAAAAAATGTCGCAGTGGTATTCGTCGCAAGTACCCGCTCCTTCCAACTGATTCCCATTTCACTGAGATTCCTTATGAATTTAGAACTAACGGGACAACGCGTCCTCATCACTGGCGGCTCCAAAGGCATTGGCTTGGCCATTGCCCAAGCGTTTGCAGCAGAAGGTGCCGTGCCCGTTTTGGTTTCGCGCGACTCCGCCAATTTGGCGCATGCGGTACAAGCCATCAAAGCAGCGCATCACATCGCCCCTGAAATCATTGAAGCCGACTTGAGTCTGCCAGGCTCCGCTGAGGCGCTGTTTCAAAAAGTCGGCGAGGTCGATGTGTTGGTCAACAACGCAGGCGCCATTCCAGGTGGCAACATCCACGACATCACGGAAGAGCGCTGGCGTCAGGCTTGGGATCTCAAACTCTACAGCTACATCAATCTGACCCGTGCCTACTTGCCCAGCATGGAAAAACGCGGCAAAGGGGTCATCGCCAACATCATCGGCATGGCTGGCGCAGCGCCACGCTATGAATACATTTGCGGCTCTGCGGCCAATGCGGCTTTGATCGCATTAACACAAGGTTTGGGAGGAGGCACGGTGCGCCAAGGCGTGCGTGTCTTTGGCATCAACCCATCGCCTACTCGAAGCGATCGCATGCAAGGTATGTTGCAGCAACAAGCCACTACCAAATTGGGCGATGCCTCCCGCTGGCAAGAACTAACCTTGGGAATGCCTTTTGGTCGCATGGCCGAGCCGGACGAAATTGCCAAACTGACAGCCTTCTGTGCGTCCCCCCTGTGCAGCTACCTCAGCGGCAGCGTCATCAACGTTGACGGCGGCCAGATGTTCACCACACCCAGCAAATAATTTATGAACCCCCAAAATTTTCCAGAACTGCGCGAAGGCGTACGCCAAGTTGTATCGGCTTTTGACTCACGTTATTGGCAAGAGGTCGATGAGGCCCGCGCCTTCCCCGAAAAATTTGTGACGGCACTGACCGAAGCCGGTTGGCTTTCCGCTCTCATTCCAGAAGAATATGGTGGCTCCAACTTGAGCCTGATAGAAGCCAGCGTCATCATGGAAGAAATTAACCGTGCAGGTGGCAATTCAGGCGCTTGCCATGGCCAGATGTATGTCATGGGCTGCGTCGTTCGTCATGGCTCTAAAGCACAGAAAGACGCTTTGCTGCCCAAGATTGCTTCAGGTGAATTGCGCATGCAATCCATGGCTGTGACTGAACCTACAACCGGCTCTGACACCACCCAACTGAAAACCATGGCGGTGCGCCAAGGCGATCACTATGTGGTGAATGGCCAGAAGGTGTGGACTTCACGTTTGCAGCATTCCGACTACATGCTTTTGCTGGCCCGAACCACGCCCCTCGCAGAAGTAAAGAAAAAGTCGGAAGGCTTGTCGGTTTTCTTGGTGGACTTGCGTGAAGAAGTGGGCAAGACCATCACCGTCAAACCTATTCGCAACATGGTCAACCACGAGACCAATGAGATCTTCATCGACAACCTGCGCATTCCGGTAGAAAACCGCATCGGCGAAGAAGGCCTGGGCTTGAAATACATTTTGGATGGCTTGAATGCGGAGCGAATTTTGATTGCTGCAGAATGCATTGGTGATGGTTATTGGTTTGTCGATCGTGCTACGGAATACGCCAAGCAACGCGTGGTGTTTGGCCGTGCCATTGCACACAACCAAGGCGTTCAATTTCCCATCGCCAAAGCCCATATCAATGTCGAAGCGGCCAGCTTGATGCGCTATGAAGCGGCACGCTTGTTTGATGCGGGCCTGCCTTGCGGCGCAGAGGCCAACATGTCCAAGCTTTTAGCAGCAGACGCATCTTGGGAGGCCGCCAATGTCTGCTTGCAAACCCATGGTGGCTTTGGCTTTGCCGCCGAATACGACGTTGAACGTAAATTCCGTGAGACCCGTTTGTACCAAGTGGCCCCCATCTCAACCAACTTGATTTTGTCTTACGTGGGTGAGCATGTTCTGGGCATGCCCAAGTCTTACTGAGCCATACTGAGCACCCTCTATGTCTAACTCTGAATTGCCTGTTTACACCACGCTTGATTGCAAAAAAGTCAGCACCCACGTGCTTCAAGTTTGCATGAACCGTCCTGAAGTGGGCAATGCACTGAACACCCAAATGGCGGTGGACATGCTGGACTTGTGGACTCGCTTGACCGATGTCCCCGGCGAAATTCGCTGTGTGGTTTTAACAGGTGCGGGCAGCAAGATCTTTTGTGCAGGCGGAGACCTCAAAGAGCGAAATGGCATGACGCCCCAAGCGTGGCGACACCAACATGAAATTTTTGAGCGTTCATATTGGGCGCTGATTGATTTGCCTTTGCCGGTCATTGGCGCCATCAATGGTCATGCCTTTGGGGGCGGTTTAGAAATAGCACTTTCTTGCGATTTTTTGTACACCAGCCAAGATGCAAGGTTTGCATTTCCAGAAGTCACCTTGGGCATCATGCCGGGCATGGGCGGTACACAAAATCTGCCTCGTGCCTTGGGCGAAAGGCGCGCTAAAGAATTGGCCATGACAGGGCGTCCCTTTAGCGCTGCCGAGGCCTGCGAATGGGGCTTGGTCAATCAAGTAGCGTCCTCTGACCAAGTGTTGCCGCTGGCTTTGGAAACTGCGCAAAAGATTGCCAGCAATGCGCCATTGTCAGTACGGCAAATCAAAAAATCCATTCGTTATGGCGGACAAATGGAATTGCGAACAGCCTATCGTTTTGAAGTAGAAGCCTATAACCACCTGGTTGACACCGACGATCGGCGAGAAGGCGTGGCCGCCTTCAACGAAAAGCGTCCGGCTGTTTTCAAAGGTCGGTAAGACAAACCGAGGTCTGGGTGAGTTCCTCAAATACCCCCTCTTGGACTGAACAATTGCTGGCCTTGCAAGGCCGACCCATTGCAAACCAAGATCGCCAACGCGCTGCATTGCACTTGGTTGACTGGTTTGGCAGCGTGATGCTGGGCCATCGCTCACCTGCCGGTGAGGCCATCAAGCGTTGGGCCATCAATCAAGGCCCTAAAGGCGCTTCATGGACGGTGGGTGGCTTGTACTTAAGCAGTGAAGCCGCCGCCTTGTTCAACGGCAGCTTGGGCAATATTTTTGAGTTGGACGACTTACACCGCGCCGCCATCATTCATCCTGCCGACACCATCATGGCTGCGGCGCTTGCAGTCGCGCAAAGAGAAAAAGTTTCACCTCAGGCATTTTTAGATGCGGTCATTCGCGGTTACGAAGTGGCCATCCGTGTTGGTTTGCTGGCGGGCACGCCACATTATCAGCACTGGTACAGTACGGCCACATGTGGTGTCTTTGGTGCTGCAACAGCTTGTGCCAGCTTGTTGAAATTAAATGCAGGCCAAGCCACAAATGCCTTGGCCCAAGCGGGCATGCAAGCGAGTGGCGTTTGGCAATGTCGCATGGAATCTGGATTTTCTAAACAACTCGCCACAGGTCGCAGTGCGCAATCGGGTGTGTTGGCGGCAGACTTGGCAGCCGCTGGGATGGCAGGGCCCCGCCACATCCTTGAAGGTCAGCATGGTTGGCTGGCGGCCACTGACAGCCTGCCCTCCATGAAGCATGCCATGTCGGTTTTAACACCCGCGGTAGGAACGCCATGGCTGATTCACGAAGTGAGCTTCAAACCATGGCCCGTGTGTCGGCATGTGCATCCGGCCATTGCGTGCGCCGTTGAGCTGCACCCAAAAATAGGCCGTGTTGACGACATCGTTCGCATCGAAATCAGCACCTACCAAACCGCCCTTGATTTTGCCAACGAGCCGCAGCCAACTACCAGCCAACAAGCTCGTTTTAGTTTGCAACATGGCGTGGCTGTGGCGCTCATGCAGGGTAATTTTTGGTTGGATGACGCCCAACCTGAATCCTTGAACCGGCCACAACTTGTGCGCTTACGTCAGCACACACAAGTTCGCGCAGACAAGCAATGGGATCTTGCCTACCCTTCTCACTACGGTGCAAAGCTAAAGGTTTGGCTGCGCAATGGCCAGTGCATTGAAGCCAGTCTGACTGACGCGCCTGGTGATCCAGAAAATCCGCTGTCAACTTCAGAAGTTGTGAAAAAAAATCAAGGTGTGATGCGGGCCGCAAACTACGCGCCTCGTTCTGTTACACAACTCATCCATGCTTGTGCCAAGCTGCCAGAAGCCTCTTCAATGGCTGATTTATGGCGCGCTTTGAACAAGCTTCAAAAGGTTTGACTGAGTCCGTGTTCTACATGGCGAAGACCCAAGCGCCTGGCTGCATGAAGCTTTTTCAAACTGTCGATCAAGCGGTGATGCCTGTCTAAGCCTTCCAACTTCATGCTGGTGGGCGTTAACCCAAAGAACCGAACACTGCCATTCACCGAGCCCAACACGGCGTCCATGCGTGCATTGCCAAACATGAGACGGAAGTTTTGTTCGTAGTTTTCTATTTGAAGGTCGTCGTCTAGTGCCACTTCGAGTACGACATTCAAAGCTTGATAAAACAATTTACGCTCAACGGAGTTGTCGTTGTATTGCAAGAAAGCACCCACCAAATCTTGCGCTGCTTCTAATCGCTTCAAGGCCAGGTTGATGAGCAGCTTCAATTCCAACACAGTTAGCTGACCCCACTCGGAGTTCTCGTCAAACTCAATGCCTATGAGAGTCGCGATGTCGGCGTATTCGTCTAGCTCGTTGTTTTCCAAACGGTCTAGCAATGCGGCCAATTGCTTATCGCTTAAGCGATGTAAGTTGAGGATGTCTTCGCGAAATAGCAAGGCTTTGTTGGTGTTGTCCCAAATCAAATCTTCAACAGGATAAATTTCAGAATAGCCTGGCACTAAAATTCGGCACGCCATAGCGCCCAATTGGTCGTGCACGGTGGTGTAGACCTCTTTGCCCATGCCTTTCAAAATACCGAACAGCTTGGCGGCTTCATCTGCGTTGGCATTAGTACCCTGGCCCGCAAAGTCCCATTCCACAAAGTCGTAATCGGCTTTGTTGCTGAAGAAACGCCAAGACACAATGCCGCTGGAGTCGATAAAGTGCTCTACAAAGTTGTAGGGCTCGGTAACCGCGTTGCTCTCGAAGGTGGGTGGAGGCAAATCGTTCAGGCCTTCAAAGCTTCTGCCTTGCAGTAGCTCGGTCAGGCTGCGTTCCAAAGCTACTTCCAAGCTAGGGTGCGCGCCAAAAGAGGCAAACACGCCGCCTGTGCGGGGGTTCATTAAGGTCACGCACATCACGGGATAGACGCCGCCCAATGAAGCATCCTTTACCAACACCGGAAACCCTTGCGCTTCGAGGCCTTGAATGCCGGCCATGATGCTGGGGTATTTGGCCATCACTTCAGCAGGGACATCGGGCAAACAGATTTCGCCTTCCAAGATCTCTCGCTTCACAGCGCGTTCAAAAATTTCTGACAAGCATTGCACTTGCGCTTCGGCCAAAGTGTTGCCGGCGCTCATTCCATTACTGACAAATAAGTTTTCAACCAAGTTAGAAGGGAAGTACACCCTCTTGTTGTCTGATTGACGCACATAAGGCAAGGAACAAATACCACGCTCTAAATTGCCCGAGTTGGTGTCGATCAAGTGTGAGCCTTTTAAATCGCCATCGGGGTTGTAAATTTTGAGGCAGTATGGGTCCAAAATTTCTTTGGGGAGCGCATCCTTTTTTCCTGGTTTGAACCATTTTTCGTTGGGGTAATGCACAAACTCGGCATTGGCCAAGTCTTCGCCCCAATAGGCGCCCGCATAAAAGTGGTTGTTGTTCAGACGCTCGATGTATTCACCCAACGCAGAAGCCAACGCGCTTTCTTTGGTGGCGCCTTTGCCATTGGTAAAGCACATGGGCGAATGTGCATCGCGAATGTGCAGAGACCACACGTTGGGAATGATGTTGCGCCAAGAGGCAATTTCAATTTTGATGCCCAAACCCGCCAAGAGGCCCGACATGTTGGCAATGGTTTGCTCCAAGGGCAAGTCTTTGCCCAAGATGTAGGTGCTGCTTTCTGCATCTGGGTTAAGACTTAACAAGGCTTGTGCATCTGCATCCAAATTGGCCACTTCCTCAATGACAAATTCTGGCCCCTCTTGCACTACCTTCTTCACAGTGCAGCGCTCAATGGAATTCAAAATGCCACGGCGGTCTACTTCTGAAATATCGGGTGGCAGTTGAACCTGAATTTTGAAGGTTTGTTGGTAGCGGTTTTCGGGGTCGACAATGTTGTTTTGCGACAGGCGAATGTGTTCGGTGGAAATGTTGCGGGTGTCGCAGTACAGTTTGACAAAATAGGCTGCGCACAAAGCCGATGAAGCTAAAAAATAGTCAAAGGGTCCGGGCGCAGAGCCATCGCCTTTGTAGCGAACGGGCTGGTCGGAAACGACTGTGAAGTCATCGAACTTGGCTTCTAGGCGAAGCTTGTCGAGAAAATTGACTTTGATTTCCATGGGGTGGGAGGCGTTGGCTGCGCTTGCGCATGTCTATAAAGGTGAAGAACAAGAGCGAACTTTCTTCTCCACGTGGACCGTCAGTATAGGGAACTGAGACCTATTGGCACTTAAATAAAGTTCAATTAATAAGCATACATACTATATTGACAAAAATTAATAAGTACAGTTATCATTTCGAACAGATGCCTTGTCAGGCTTCATTTTCTGAGACCTAAACATGCAGTTTTACAAAGATGGTTTTCGCGGCGGCAGCCCCGATATCAAACCAGCGGCCCCCAATCGCCGAAATCGAGGTATCAACGAGCCTCTCCCCGAAAAAGTCGACGTCCTGATTGCAGGCACTGGCCCTGCTGGCCTTTGCTTGGCAGCTCAACTGGCTCAATTTCCAGAAATTGAAACCATGATCATTGAGCGCATGCCCACCAACATCATCAAGGGCAAGGCCGACGGCATCAACACCCGCACCATGGAAATGTTCCAGGCCTTTGGCTTTGCCGACAAGGTCAAGCGCGAAACCTATTGGGTCAATCAAACCGCCTTCTGGATGCCTGACCCCCAAAACCCAGACCACATCAAACGTGCAGGCCGTGTGCAAGACGTGGCGGACGACAGCTCAGAGATGCCGCACATTCTGATCAACCAAGCACGTTTGCACGAACTGTTTTTAGAGGTGATGCAAAACTCTCCTTCGCGCTTGGCGCCTGACTACAGCTGGGAAGTTGTGACGCTCAGCGTTGACCCTGGCACCGACGACCATCCTGTGACCGTCACATTGAAAGATTCAAGCGGCGTGAATTGGGGTTCAACTCGAACCGTTCGCGCCAACTATGTGGTGGGCTGTGATGGCGCGCATTCCTCCGTGCGCAAAGCCATCGGCGGCGTGTTGCACGGCGATGCTGCGCACCAGGCTTGGGGCGTGATGGACATTTTGGCGAACACCGATTTTCCGGATGTGCGCCAAAAGTGTTTGATCTCCTCGGCCAAAGAAGGCAATGTGCTGATCTTGCCGCGTGAAGGGGGTTATGTGTTTCGCATGTATGTCGAACTCGACAAACTGCGCCCCGACGAAAAAGCCGCGCAGCGCAAGTTCACCCAAGAAGACATGATTGCCGCGGCCAATCGCATCATTCACCCCTACAGCCTCGATGTGAAAGAAGTGGTCTGGTGGTCAATTTATGACATTGGCCACAGCCTGACCGACAAGTTTGACGATGTGGGCGAAGCAAATGACCGCAACCCACGCGTGTTTGTGGCGGGCGATGCATGCCACACCCACTCGCCCAAAGCGGGACAGGGCATGAACGTGTCGATGCAAGACACCTTCAATTTAGGTTGGAAACTGATTCATGTCCTGCAAGGCCGTGCTGATGCAAAACTGCTGCGCAGCTACACCCAGGAACGCTTGACAGAAGCCAAGCGCTTGGTCGATACCGATCACAAATGGTCACGTGTGATGTCAGCGCCCACGACCCAAGCCGAGCGCGATGGCACGGAAGAGCCCCGCATCATTCGCCAATTCAAAGACAACTTGGAATTCACGGGCGGCACCGCCGTCAAATATGACCCGTCCTATTTGTTTGTGACCAGCGCACATCAAGCCCTGGCCACGGGGGAAGAAATTGGTCGTCGCTTTCATTCAGCACCTGTGGTGCGCTTGTCAGATGCCAAGCAAATGCAATTGGGACATGTAGCACAAGCCGATGCACGTTGGCGCATCTATGCGTTTGCGGGCAAGGCTGACAGCGGCAATGCAGGCTCGGCCACTCATTCATTGGCAGACTGGTTAGAAACCCATCCCCAATCGCCCGTGGTGAAGCACACGCGTCAAGATGAAGACATTGATGCTGTCATTGATGTGCGTTTTGTGTTTCAGCAAACCTTTGATCAGTTGGCTTACGAGAACATGAAATCGCTTCTCAAACCAAAAACAGGTTCATTGGGATTGCAAGACCATGGCAAAGTTTTTTGTGTTGACCACAAAGGTCTGGGCGATATTTATGACATGCGCGACATCAACCGCGACCAGGGCTGCTTGATTGTCGTGCGGCCCGATCAGTATGTGGCCCATGTGTTGCCACTGGACGGCTGCGAAGAATTGTCGGCTTACTTTGCAGGCGTTCTGCTTTAAGCGCCCAGCAATAAACAACAAACTGTCACAGTTCGCAGGCTAAACTCCTCGGATGAACACAGCGCAACAGAACTTACCAACAGAGGAACCCCAAGCCGTTAGCTTTTGGCAAGCCCTCAAGTTCTGGTTCAAGCTGGGCTTCATCAGCTTTGGTGGGCCAGCTGGGCAAATTGCCATCATGCACGAGGAGTTGGTGGTACGCAGGCGCTGGTTGTCTGAAAAACGTTTTCTGCACGCGCTCAATTACTGCATGGTATTGCCAGGGCCTGAGGCTCAGCAACTGGCCACTTACATTGGCTGGTTGATGCACAAAACGCGCGGTGGCATTGCAGCGGGTGCGTTGTTTGTGTTGCCATCGCTGTTGATATTGATTGGCTTGTCTTGGATTTACATTGCGTTGGGTCACGTCACTTGGGTGGCAGGTTTTTTCTACGGCATCAAGCCCGCTGTCACCGCCATCGTTCTGCAAGCCGCGTACCGCATTGGCGCAAGGGCTTTGAAAAACAATCTGTTGTGGGCCATTGCTGCAGCCAGTTTCGTAGCCATCTTTGCGATGAATGTGCCCTTCCCTTTCATTGTCTTGGCCGCTGTGGTCATTGGCTTTTTAGGAGGGCGAATGTCACCTGAATTCTTCAGTGTGGGGGGTGGTCATACCGCAATACAAACAGCCTTTGGCCCGGCGCTGATCGACGACCACACGCCCACACCTGCACACGCTTTATTCGCTTGGAAACGCTGCATGCAAGTGTTATTGGCAGGTGCCGTATTGTGGCTGGTGCCCATGGGCTGGCTGGTCGTGCAAAACGGCTGGGATCACACCCTCACGCAAATGAGTTGGTTCTTCACCAAAGCGGCACTGCTGACCTTTGGCGGTGCATATGCCGTGCTGCCTTATGTGAACCAAGGCGCAGTGGAACAGTTTGGCTGGGTCACCGCCACGCAAATGATGGACGGCTTGGCCTTGGGCGAAACCACACCAGGCCCGCTCATCATGGTAGTGGCCTTTGTAGGGTTTGTAGGTGGCTATGCCAAAGCGATCTTGGGGCCAGACAGTTTATTTTTAGCCGGTGCACTCGCAGCCACTTTGGTCACTTGGTTCACGTTTTTGCCATCGTTCATTTTCATTTTGGCAGGCGGCCCGTTCGTTGAAAGCACGCACAATGATTTGAAATTCACGGCCCCCCTGACCGCCATCACGGCTGCAGTAGTCGGAGTCATTTTGAATTTGGCCTTGTTCTTTGGCTATCACACGCTGTGGCCGCAGGGCTTTGATGCGTCTCTAGATAGACCTTCTGCAATCATTGCTGTGGCTGCTGCGATTGCGCTGCTCAAATTCAAGCTCAATGTGATGAATGTCATTATGGTTTGTGGGTTGGTTGGCATTTGCTTGCAATATGGGTTGAAATAAGTTGAATCCTATTTACACATTAGACCAAACCGTGTAAATTCTGACCAATCTAGTCAGAATTCTGGAGTCGCAATTATGCACATGTGGCAAATGCAAGAAGCAAAAGCTCGATTGTCCGAGGTCATTAAATGTGCAGAGACCTTGGGCCCTCAAAATATCACGGTACATGGTCAACCTGTTGCCGTTGTGGTGTCCCAAGCCATGTTTGAAAAATTAACAGGCAATCAACAATCACTGGTCAGTTTTATGCAGGCATCCCCTTTGTATGCCATGGAAGACGTGCCGCTACAGCGCGACAAAAGTCTCACCCGTAAGGTATCACTTTGAGCTACCTTATCGACACCAACGTATTATCAGAAATTCGACGCAAGATACCTGATGCCAAAGTCGTGGCATGGGTTAACAGCAGGCCCGCCACGTCACTCTATTTGAGCGTGCTAACTTTGGGCGAATTGCGCAAAGGAATAGACAGCTTGGTCGATTCGAAACGCAGACTGAAGCTGGTGGACTGGCTTGAAACAGACTTACCTTTGTTTTTTGCCGGACGCATTCTGACGATTGACGAAGGTGTGGCAGACCACTGGGGCAGGCTTCTTGCAGCTGCAGGTCGGACCATACCAGCCATTGACAGCCTTTTGGGCGCTACAGCAGCACATCATGGTTTAACCATGGTCACGCGCAACAGCAAAGATTTTAAAAACTTAGGACTAGACGTCCTCAACCCTTGGAACGATTGAACAAGAATGACCCAAGAATTTGACATCGTGGTGCACGGCGCCACCGGCTTCACGGGCCGCCTTATTGCTGAGTATTTATTAACCCGCAACGACACTGGCCTCACATGGGCCATGGGTGGTCGCAGCTTGGACAAACTGCAAACAGTCAGAGACGAAATTGGCGCGCCTGCCTCAACGCCTCTGGTGGTCATTGAAAGCAGCGACGAGGCTTCTTTGAAATCACTCATGTCCAAAACCCGCTTGGTGATTTCAGCAGTAGGCCCTTACCAGTTGTATGGCAACGAGTTGGTCAAAGCTTGCGCTGAGTCGGGCGTTGATTATGTGGACTTGTGCGGCGAGCCCGCATGGATGCGCCACATGATTGACCAACATCAAGCCACTGCAGAAAAAAGCGGTGCACGCTTGGTCTTCTCCTGCGGCTTTGACTCCAGCCCGTTCGACTTGGGTGTGCTCATGGCGCAAGACGAAATGACCAAGCGCTTTGGCAAACCCGCCACACGCGTGCGCGGTCGTGTTCGCAAAATGAAGGGCACCTTCTCTGGTGGCACTGCAGCCAGTTTCAAGGCCACCATGGCCGCTGCAGCCACACAGCCTGGCGTCCTCGACTTGCTCAAAAATCCCTTCTCCCTCACCCCTGGTTTTGAAGGTCCACGCCAACCTACCGGCCACAAGCCAATGTTGGACGAGGTGATGGGCGTCTGGGTTGCGCCCTTCATCATGGCCACCATCAACACCCGCAATGTGCACCGCTCCAATTTTTTGTTGAAGCATGTGTGGGGTTCAGATTTTGCCTATGACGAGATGATCGTCGCCGGTCCTGGCGAAAAAGGGGAAGCCATTGCCAATGCCATTGCGCAAGACAAGAGCATGAGCGAAGACAAACTCAAACCCGGCGAAGGTCCTTCCAAGGCCGAGCGCGAAGCGGGCAGCTACGACGTGTTGTTCATTGCCACCAACGAACAAGGTCAATCGGTGAAAGTGGGCGTCAAAGGCGATCGCGATCCAGGCTATGGCAGTACGTCCAAAATGATTGCCGAAGCAGCCATCTGTTTATTGAAAGATGCATCGGCCACACAGGGTGGCTTCTGGACGCCTGCTTCAGCAATGGGCCATGCACTCATTGCGCGTCTGCAGTCCCATGCAGGCCTGACGTTCACCGTGGAATAAATCCTAGTCGAATTTTAAGGATTGAGTTCCATCGCCGAAGGCAAATAGCCTTTCAAGGTGTGCACGCCATTGGCAAACAAAATAGCGTTCACAGTGGCTTGAGCGGTAGCTTGCGCCGCCATCACTGTCAGCAACAGCATGTCTGCTGCGCCTTCTTCAGCACAAGTGGCCATGGCAAACAAGGTGTCGCCATCCAACAGGGTATGTGCAGGGCGAATACTTCGGGCAAATCCATCGTGCGCGCTCATGGCCAAGCGCTTGGCTTGTGCTTTGTTCAAGCTTGCATTGGTGGCCACCACGCCAATGGTGGTGTTGGTGCCTGCCAACGGTGAAGTTGCCGTTTGTCCTGCCAGCAGGGCTTGCTGCGTATTGAGCAAACGGGTGCCATCCGATGTGCGTGCACCCGCCAGTACGTTGCCAGTGGCAGGGTCTATCACATCACCTACGGCATTGCACGCCACCATGGCCGCCACTTGCCAAGGCCCCACTTTCACCAGCGCATGGCCCACGCCACCTTTCATGGCGCGATGCAAACCAAACAACTTGCCCACCACTGCGCCAGCGCCTGCCCCCACATTGCCCGACATGGGGTGAATCATTGATCGCATCGGGCTGGCGGCCAAGGGTTTTTGGTAAAGCGCATCTTCGCAAGCGGCGTATCCTGCTGCGGCATCGGGCCGTACTTTGGGGCTGTCACCTTCACGCACCACTGCCAAATCAAACAACACCGCTGCTGGTACGATGGGCACACCTCCATGACCTGTTTGAAATCCTATGTTGCGCTCATCCAACCAGCGCATCACCCCGCCGGCAGCATCAAGGCCAAACGCGCTTCCACCGGATAGCAAAACAGCATGCACCTTGTCGACCAAATTGCTGGGGTCCAATAAATCGGTTTCTCGAGTTCCTGGCGCAGCACCTCGCACATCGACCGCACCCACAGCACCTTGCGGCGCTAACACCACGGAGCAACCCGTGAGCCTCTGACCTGAAGTGAAATGACCGATGTGCAAACCTGCAATGTCTGCAATGCTTCCCTGATGCGGGTTGGAGCGCTCGCTCAGACGGGTGTTGACGATGTTCCGTGATGTCATTGGAGATCCTTTTGTCGATGCATCAACCCGAATGCGGCCAAGCGGCTAGGTGTTGGAATTAATTTGACGATCCGTCGTATTTTTTTCCCAGCGCCAACAACTCAGGCGTCTGAATCAGCGCATTGAGCTGATCAAAATCCAACATTTTTTCGCGCCAAGGTGCTGTGGTTTGGTGCGTTTTTAAACTGCCGTAATAAGCTTGCAAATTGTGTGATACGGCCCGTGCCGTTCCACCCGGGAAAATCACTATTTTGAAACCGACCTTGCCCAACTCAGCGGCACTCAAAATGGGGGTTTTGCCACCTTCCACCATGTTGGCCAGAAGCGGGATGCGATGCGCAAATCGGTCGCAGGCCATTTTCATTTGCTCGGGTGTGCGCAATGCTTCAACAAACAGGGCATCGACGCCGCACTCCAAATATTTTTCTGCACGGTCTAAGGCCGCTTCCAAACCCTCTACGGCCAAAGCATCTGTGCGGGCCAAAATGAGCGTGCTGCTGCTTTGTCTGGCATCCAAGGCGGCGTTTATTTTTCCCTGCATTTCTTTGACAGGCACAACCCCTTTGCCATCCAAGTGGCCGCAGCGTTTGGGAAAAGTTTGATCTTCAATTTGAATCATGGCGGCACCTGCGCGTTCAAAGTCGCGCACGGTGCGTTGCATGTTAAGCGCGTTGCCAAAGCCTGTATCGGCATCCACAATCACAGGCACGCGAATGCGGTCGGTGATGTTGGCCAGTGTGTTGGCCACTTCGCTGGCAGTGGTTAAGCCGATGTCTGAACGACCCAATCGGGTATAGGCAATGGAAGCGCCTGATAAGTACAGCGCCTCAAATCCAGCCTGTTCTGCAATGAGTGCAGTCAGCGCGTCGTAAATGCCAGGGGCCAGCAAGGCACTGGGTTGTTGCAAGCGTTGAGCCAATGACATAAAAGTGATTCCTTGGAATTTTTAATTTTGAAAATACAAAGGGCGAGGCTGCAAAGCCTCAAGCCGCCTGTAATTTTTGGGCAATGTCTTGCGCGACCAGCCAGCCACCGCCCACCGCGCTCAGCAGTCCATTGCCTGCCAAATAACCATCGGCACCCCGCCCCGAAACGCCGCGCGCTGCACCGCCTGCGGCATAGAGGTTGCTCAGCACCTGGCCATTGGTTTTCATCACTCGACAATGGGCATCGACTTCCAATCCGCCTTGCGTGTGAAAGAGCGCACCAGTGACCTTGATGGCGTGATAGGGCGCTTGAAGTGAACGGGAAAATGTGCGCCCCATGCTGTCGGTATGTCCGGCTCGCACTTCGTTCAGCGTCGCCTGCAGGGCGGCCTCATCACAGCCCACAATGGCCGCCAAGCCTGCCACATCCTTGGTGGTTCGGAGCGCGCCTGCCGCTTCCGCATCGCGATAGTCTGGAAAGCTTCTCAGCAATTCAAGCAGTGGTGCATCAAAGATATTCCAGGCAACACTGCCCGGTTGGCTTAACACATGGACTGCAGCCTCGGAATAGCCGCCGGTTTCGTCGTTAAACCGTTGACCCAATGCGTTCACTTGAACACCGCCCTCCATGATGAAGGCCCACGTCATGAGGGCGCCTTGAGGCGTGACCCAAGAGCCATGCCCTTGATAGGCGTCCAAATCGCCCATCTGCAAACCCAATTGACGTCCCCATTGAATGGCAGTGCCGTCGTTGCCTTGGTGACCCGCAAAAACAGCATTGACCATTTCTGGCAACAATTCTTTCACCATGTCGGTGTTGCCGCCAAAGCCATTGCAGGCCAGTAACAGTTCATGGCAGGCCAAGTGCTCAATCGCACCATCAGGCCTTTGATAGCCTACGCCCAGCACACGATCTTCTGAGTTGATCCAAAGCTCACAGACCAAAGACTGGCCCAAGAAGTCAGCCCCTAAGTCGTTCGCCACTTGCGCCAAACGGGTCATGAGTGTGGCGCCTGTTTTTTCAGGCATGGTGTGCATGCGTCTCACGGTATGACCGGGATACAAAAATCCATCGACAATTTCAAAGGGCAAACCCATTTG
>JBIKOZ010000269.1:0-3185 GCA_044357745.1 Limnohabitans sp.
ATGGCTACCAAGCCTTTGGAGACATCACATGCAATTTGAACTTGCCGACTCAAAGGGAACATATCAGGATACAAACGCATGCTGGCAAAAACCTCAGGGTCAATTTTTTTTGCCTCCGCATGCGCTTGCGCTTTGCCCAGAATGTGTGACAAGTTGATCAAGCCGTTGATGATTCGTGGCACGCTGGCCTGGTACATTGAAATGGTCATAAAAACTCCTGTTTGATTTGAAATGTGATGAATGAAATTTAAATTGCAATTGACGGATGAGGTGTTTCCCCAGATCCCAAGTCCCAATACAAACCCGTCATGACTTGCAAAGCTTCGCGCAATAATGCGGGCGGCAAATGCTCGTTCGGAGCGTGTTGGGAACATCCAGGATAAGAATGTGGAACCCAAATGGTTTTCAATCCCAACACATCCGTGAATATATCGTTCGGCAATGAGCCCCCCAAATTGGGCAGAATAGCGGGCACTTTTTGGGTGGTTTCCTGAAGCGACTTTGCCGCCCAATTCACCCAATCATCTTCAGGGTCAATGCGCGTGGCTTTGAAAACTTCGTCTTTGCTTGGTGTGATTTGAACATAATCGAAACCTTGCTTGTCCAAATGACGTCGCAGCGCAGGCAGTATGTCATTGCTGTCAATGCCCACAACAAAACGCAACTGACAAGTTGCCTTGGCACGGGGTGGAATGGCGTTGACTGGGTTTTCAGGGTTGCCCGTTTTAAAGGCCAAAACTTCAAATGAACACCAGCCAAAAACACGTTCGGCAGGGCTCAGCCCAGGCTGCCCCCAATCGGGTTCAATCACCGGTCCATTGGGGCCACCATCGACCTCACAATCGGCCAAAACCCTCCGCACACTTTCTGGCAGCGACTGGGGCTTCCACTCGGGCACCTTGATTTCACCCTTGTCGGAGACCAGAGCGGCAATGGCATGAGCGAGTTGAATACCAGGATTGGAAATCAAACCACCCCAATTACCTGAATGATGCGCACCTGCGCGCGATTCGATGCTCAAGTCAAAATTGATACAGCCCCGTGACCCCAAAAAAATGGTGGGTCGATCGGCGCTGAGTCTGGGACCATCGGACGCTATCAATAAATCGGCTTTGAGTAAATCGGCGTGTTCAGCACAAAGCTCTTTGAGGCCTGGCGAACCGGTTTCCTCCCCCATCTCAATCAAGTATTTGGCATTGAATCCTAAACATCCACGGATTGCCAAAACATGGGACAAGGCTTGCATATTGACAGAGTGTTGACCCTTGTTGTCTGCGATGCCTCGCCCATACCAACGTCCATCAGACTCGGTGAGATTCCAAGGTGAAATGCCCTCACGCCATTCATTTTCTAGGCCACGAATGACATCGCCATGCCCATAGCCCAGCACCGTAGGCAGGTCTTTAGATTCAATTCTTTGTGCAAATAAAAATGGGGCTTTTGCTTTGACGTGCTCAATTAATTGACATTCAAACCCCATGGCTTGAAAGGCGGGCATCAAGTCTTGGGACAAATAAGCCAAGAGCTCAGGCACTCGAGCAGGATTTTGACTTTCAGTTGGCTGCGCAATTCGCTTTTTGAGGCAGTTTTTGAAACTACCATCATCAAATTGATCTTGCGCCAGTTGAATAGCGGCTTGTCGAGTCATGAATCTACCAAAACTTCAAAATGAGCAGACTAACTCAAATAATCATTGGTGTCTTTGCTCTGTACAAAGTGCCAATTTCCAGTTCAAAATGGCACATTCATTTAAATTATCAACAAACATCACGTTAACCAACCTATAGTTGATTAACATACTGTTATAAAACAACCAGTTAAATACATGTCTCACGATCACGACCACCACTCACACACAGAAAATTCAAGCAAATGGAAGCATGAAGGCGTCAGAGTCGTACCAGGTGACCAATTGGATGGCAATGTTCCGTCAACGCCTGGTATGGACCGCAAAGCTGCCATTAATTTTGCGCGAGTGGGTGCCGAAAAACTCTGGGCCGGTACGGTCACCATTCACGCGAATGCTAAAACAGGGGCTCACCATCACGGTCCACTAGAAAGCGTGATCTATGTGATCAAAGGTCGTGCTCGGATGCGTTGGGGCGACAAACTTGAGTTCACAGCAGAAGCCGGGCCAGGCGACTTTATTTATGTACCACCCTATGTTCCGCATCAAGAAATCAACGCCAGCGCAACAGAAGCCTTGGAATGCGTTCTGTGCAGAAGCGATGGCCAGGCTGTTGCCGTTAACTTAGACATTGAACCGGTCGAAAAACCTGAGCATGTACTTTGGGTGGACCCAACACACCCAGAGGGGGGTGTTTAAGGCTCAATGGCACTTCAGGGTCAATCGATCTTGGCGCCTGAATCTTTCACAATTTTGGCCCAACGGACCAAGTCAGATTTCACAATTTGAGCCAATTGCTCACCTGTTCCCTTGAAGGGTTCGCAGCCCAGAGTGGCCAGTCTTTCCTGGACGTCCTTTGCATCTAGGGCCTTGGCCACATCATTTTGTATTTGCATCAAAATATTTTTAGGCGTGCCAACAGGCGCAAACATGCCATACCAAGGTGTTGCACCAAACCCGGGCACTGTTTCCCCAATGGTTGGCGAATCGGGCAAAGCCGCCAGTCGCTTTTCATTCACCACACCCAGCACCTTTAATTTGCCTGCGCGAATAAACGCAATGGAAGAAGGCATGCTTTGGACAGAGAGCGGAACTTGACCGCCCACCACATCAGTTGCAGCGGCCGCTGCAGCCTTATAGGGAATATGCTGAAGTTGAATGTCTGTGGCTTTTTGCAACATTTCGCCAATCAAATGGTTCAAAGTGCCGTTGCCTGCAGAGGCAATGGAAAGAGCGCCAGGCTTCGATTTTGCCAAGGCAATGAGTTCAGCCACATTGTTAGCAGGCAAGCTTGGATTGGCCACCAAAACATAACCCGCTCTGGCCAAAGGCGCGATGGGATCAAAGTCCTTCACGGAATCAAAACCAGTCTTAGCGTATAAAAAAGGATTGATGACCTGCGCGCTGTCAGCATTGACCAAAAGCGTATAGCCATCATTCTTGGCCTTCGCAGCAAAAGCAGTACCGACATTACCGCCTGCACCGGGACGATTCTCAACAACGACAGACTGCCCCCACTGCTCGGATAACTTTTGTGCAATCACCCTCGCAATGGCAT
>JBIKOZ010000146.1:0-5230 GCA_044357745.1 Limnohabitans sp.
GCCCCAACGCGTCAATGTGAGCGCATAGGCGTCCAAGGGGCCAAGTTGTTCACCTGACAACCAGCCGGAGGTTGACAACTGATTTTTGACCAGATCCTCCAACTCACTCATCAAGCCTTTGTATTGTTGCGTGTTGAAAATTTTCAGTGCAGCCTGCACATCGACTTGGTCACTGAATTTGTGCGGCAGGAAAATGTGCGTGAATGTTGGGTGAACGGTGTTGTTCATCCAAGCCAATGCTTCAATGGCTTTGGCGCGCAGTACAGGCGCTGTCGGTAAAAATTTGGCTTCAGGAAACTTTTGATCAAGGTACAAGACGATGGCCATGATTTGAGTAATGACCTGATCGCCATCCAGCAAAACGGGAACTTGACTGCGTGGGTTGATGGCCTTGTATTCGTCGCCGTTTTGTTCGCCCTTGTGAAGTTTGACCATGGCGGGCTCGAAATCGCTGCCCGACAATTGCAGCATCACGTGCGGCACAAATGAGCATGCGCCCGGAGAAAAGTAAAGTTTCAAGCTCATGATGTTTTCCTTGTGATCATTAGGTTGTCAGGATTAATTTGTTGCAGTTTGCGTTCAGGCTCCCGCACTGAGGAGGGGGCAAACCCCCAGCTTTCCAGGACACCCTCGCGCCACATGTAAAAAATAGCATTCAAAATCATCAAGATCAAAATGAACCAGCGCAATTTCATGTGTTTCATGGCGCGCATTCAAGAAAGGGGTCTCACACTGACCTCTGAGCTGTTAATTTTGACGCGGCCTTGGTCTGTCGCAATTTGCAGGGCGCCCAAATGGTCGACACCCTCACACAACCCTTGAGCCCCTTCACTGGTGCTGATTGGGCGGCCCAAAAGTACATCCCGCGCATGAAACCTAGACTGAAATGGCGCAAAACCTTCAGATTCAAACTTCAAGAGCGTCGACATTAGAGGCCCGATGATGCGCTCGAGTGCTGCGGGGGCTGTAGCACCCTCCCAAAACTCATTCAGACCCGCTGCGGGCGTCCTAAGATCATTGGCGCTGGGTTTTCGAACATTGAGACCGACGCCAATCACAGCATAGCTTTGATCACCTTGACTGGCGGCTTCAATCAAGATGCCGCCCAGTTTTCTTTCCAGACGCCACAAATCGTTCGGCCATTTGATCTGAACTTCAGGCCCCAGTGACTCTGCCAAGCTCAAGCCAACAGCCAGGGAAAGACCCGACCAATTGGCAGGGCGGTAGGGCAAACCGATGGAAAAGGTCAGCGCGTCACCCAGTTCACCCACCCAGGCCCTGCCTTGCCGGCCTCGCCCCGCCAGCTGACGCTCTGCAATCAACAAAATAGGATCGGGCCGCCCTTCTTTGGCACGCCGCATCAACTCGGTGTTGGTGGAGTCAACTTCTGGCAAGATTTCAACGCTGAACCCTGGCAGCTGCGGCACCACCGCTTGCCAAATGGCTTCAGCAGGCCAACGTTGAAGGGGGGTGCTTTCGCTCAAGTCTCACCTTGGAGTTGTTTTCAAAGACAGCTTAGAGGGTGCTTCAAGCCTTCTTTTTGGCTTGCTTCAGCTCTTTTTTGAGCTTCTTAATTTTCTTTTCAATCTTTTTGATTTGACTGGGAATCTTGGGGGTGGCGGGCCTGCGCTTGGGCGCCAACAATGTTTTACGGCAATGGGGACTACCGCACCAGCAAGGGTATTCCGCCTTGAGCTTCGGCGTGTAAGGCTCGTCAATGATCAAGCCGTAGTCGTAATTAAGCTCTTCACCCGCCTTGATGTTGCGCAGTGCCTTGATGTAGATGCGATCATGCTCTTCATCGGCCTCACAGTTGGGGTTGCAGCTGTGATTGATCCAGCGCGAGGAGTTGCCGCCATGCAGGGCGTCAATCACATTGTCTTCGTTCACATGGAAGTAAAAGGTGTGGTTGGGGTCTGAGGGGTCGTGCGGGTGGCGATCTTGCGCCTCATCCCAGCTGATCACTTCACCGACATACTCAAACAATGTCTCGCCTTCGGCAAGGTCTTGCAGGGCAAAAACACCCTTGCCGTGGACGCCAGAGCGGCGAACTTGCACGCGGCGGCCAGAAGCTGGTAACGCTTTTGGTTTGGCGCTAGGCTTGGTGGCAGGCTTTGAAGTCGATTTTGTCGACGTGAGATTATTTTTGACCACGGCGTGAAAAATTTGTTATTGTGAAAACATGTGGGCGCGCGTGTGCGCGTGCCCGTGTGTGTACACGTGCGCATGCGCGCACGCGAGACCGGATTGTATGAGATGAAAACATTGGTAATTGCAGAGAAGCCTTCAGTGGCTCAAGACATCGTGCGTGCTTTGACGCCGATTGCGGGTAAATTTGAGAAGCACGAGGATCATTTTGAGAGTGAAACCTATGTCGTGACCAGCGCCGTGGGCCATTTGGTGGAAATCCAGGCGCCGGAGAAATTTGACGTGAAACGCGGCAAGTGGAGCTTCGCCCATTTGCCCGTCATTCCGCCCTACTTTGATTTAAAGCCGGTTGATAAAACCAAAACGCGCCTGAACGCGGTGGTGAAACAGGCCAAGCGCAAAGACGTGAGCGCCTTGATCAACGCCTGTGACGCGGGACGTGAGGGAGAACTCATTTTTCGTTTGATTGAGCAATATGCAGGCTCGCAGAAGGCGGGTCAGACCGTTCCGCTGGGCAAGCCCGTGCAGCGCCTGTGGCTGCAGAGCATGACGCCGCAAGCCATTCGCGACGGTTTTGACAAGTTGCGCTCCAACCAACAAATGCAAGGCCTGGCCGACGCAGCGCGCAGTCGCTCTGAAGCCGATTGGCTGGTGGGCATCAATGGCACCCGTGCCATGACGGCGTTTAACTCTCGCGATGGCGGCTTTTTCTTGACCACGGTAGGTCGCGTTCAAACGCCGACCTTGGCAGTGGTGGTCGAGCGCGAAGAGCAAATTCGCAAATTCATCAGCCGCGACTATTGGGAAGTGCACGCACAGTTTGATGCAGCGGCGGGCACCTACCCTGGCAAGTGGTTCAACACGGCGTGGAAAAAAGACGCTGAAGATGCCGAGAAAAAGGCCGACCGTGTTTGGACGGCTGCCGAGGCCGAGGCCATCGTGCAGGCCGTCAAAGGCGCCAAGGCCACGGTCACAGAAGAGGCCAAGCCCACCACGCAGGCCAGTCCTTTGTTGTTTGACTTGACGTCACTCCAGCGCGAGGCCAACGGCAAATTTGGCTTCTCGGCCAAAACCACTTTGTCTCTGGCGCAGTCTTTGTATGAGCGTCACAAAGCCCTGACCTACCCACGGACCGATTCACGGGCTTTGCCCGAGGACTATCTGCCAGTGGCCAAAGACACCTTCAACATGTTGGCCGACAGTGGCATGAAGCATTTGGCACCGCATGCCCTCACGGCGCTCAACAACGGCTATATCAAGCCCTCTAAGCGCATTTTTGACAATGCCAAGGTAAGTGATCACTTTGCGATCATTCCCACCTTGCAGGCCCCTTCTGGCTTGTCTGACGCGGAACAAAAGCTGTATGACCTGGTGGTGCGACGCTTCATGGCGGTGTTTTTCCCCAGTGCCGAGTACATGGTGACCACGCGCATCAGCACGGCGGCAGGACACAGTTTCAAAACCGAGGGCAAGGTCTTGGTCAAGCCCGGCTGGTTGGCCATCTATGGCAAAGAAGCGGCCGATGAGGTGGACGATGCCAAAGAAGGCGACAAAGGTCAAAACTTGGTGGCCGTAGCGCCAGGTGAGCAAGTGGGTGTGGGCACGGTTGAAAGCAAGCCGCTCAAAACACGTCCGCCTGCACGCTATTCAGAAGCGACCTTGCTGGGTGCCATGGAAGGTGCCGGCAAGATGGTTGACGACGACGAGCTGCGCGAAGCCATGCAAGAAAAAGGTTTGGGCACGCCAGCCACGCGCGCGGCCATCATTGAGGGCCTCATCAACGAGAAATACATTTTGCGAGATGGTCGCGAAATGATTCCCACGGCCAAAGCGTTTCAGTTGATGACTTTATTGCGCGGCTTGGGCGTTGAAGAGTTGTCGAAACCTGAACTCACTGGTGATTGGGAATACAAGCTCTCGCAAATGGAGCACGGCAAACTCAGCCGCGAAGACTTCATGCGCCAAATTGCCGACATGACTGAGCGCATCGTTAAGAAAGCCAAAGAATACGACCGCGACACCATTCCGGGCGACTACGCCACCTTGAGCACACCCTGCCCCACCTGTGGCGGCATCGTGAGAGAAAACTATCGCCGGTATGCCTGCGTGGGCAAAGATGCGGCGGCCGATGACACAGCGGCTGCAGGTTGTGGCTTCTCATTTGGCAAAACACCTGCGGGACGCACCTTTGAACAAGCTGAAGTTGAACAATTCTTGCGTGATAAAAAGATTGGCCCTCTGGAAGGATTCCGTTCCAAAGCAGGCTGGCCATTCACTTCTGAAATTGCGCTGAAGTACAACGAAGAAGAGAAAAACTGGAAGCTCGAGTTTGACTTTGGCAATGATAAAAATAGCGAAGAGACGGGAGAGATCGTTGACTTTGCAGGCAGCGAATCTTTGGGGGCTTGCCCCAAATGCGGCGGCGCTGTGCATGAGCATGGCAGTAATTACATCTGTGAAAAAGCCGTGCCCACAGAAGGTCAGCCCACGCCCACTTGTAATTTCAAGAGCGGCAAAATTGTGTTGCAGCAAGTGGTGGAGCGTGAGCAGATCGCCAAGTTGTTGAGCGACGGCAAAACCGATTTGTTAGAAAAGTTTGTGAGCAATCGCACGCGCCGTGCTTTCAAAGCCTTCTTGGCGTGGAACGCAGAAGAAGACAAAGTGGTGTTTGAGTTTGAGCCGCGCAAGAGCAAGTTCCCACCGCGTAAAACGCCCGCAAAATTTGCGGCTAGCGCTAAAACCGTTGCGGGTAAAACAGCAGGCAAAGCAGCTGCCAAGTCTGCCAAAGCGCCAGCCAAAAAAGCTGCCGCTAAGAAAACAACGGCCGCCAAAACACCGCGCAAAGCCGCCGTGGGCAACCTCACGCCTAGCGCCGATTTGGCCGCCGTGATTGGCACCGACAAAGTGGCGCGCACAGAAGTGGTGAAAAAGTTGTGGGACTACATCAAGGCGCAAGGCTTGCAAGACCCCACCAACAAACGCGCCATCAACGCCGATGCCAAACTCAAACCGGTGTTTGGCAAAGACCAAATCACCATGTTTGAGTTGGCAGGGTTGATCGGCAAACACCTGAGTTGATTCT
>JBIKOZ010000147.1:0-5181 GCA_044357745.1 Limnohabitans sp.
CATTGCCATCGAATTTAACGAGCGAGCCATCACCACGGCGAATGCCCTTGGCGGTACGAACGACCACAGCACTGTAAACCTCGCCTTTTTTGACGCGGCCACGGGGCGCAGCTTCTTTGATGCTCACTTTGATAATGTCGCCAACACTGGCGTAACGACGCCTTGATCCGCCCAGCACCTTGATGCAAAGGACGGACTTAGCGCCGGTGTTGTCGGCAACATCCAACCGAGTTTCTGTCTGAATCATTTCAATATTTCCCAACTTGCACCTTGTGCACCCCCTGTAGACAGCGCTCTGTAGTTTGAATACAGAGCTTGTTTACCTGAAGCACCAAGATCAGTCTTGGACCCGTCAGCCACACCGCGAACCACTCGCAGTGCTTTTGTTTGGGTAGATAACTCCGCTTTTTTACAAGCGAAGCCCACGATATTACAACACTTTCGAGCCGCGTCAATACTTTGGAGCACCAAAAAACGAAGAAATCGCAATTTTTAAAGCATCCAAGCCCCAAAGTCGCCTGCAAATTGCCGGCATATTGCCGGCCAATGGCCTCAAATGGGCGCTTGGTAAGCCTTTGCCAAAGCCTCAAATGCCGCTAATTGGGGACAAGCTTCCGTTTCAGTGCTTAATATTTGTGCAACTTGCGGGGCGATCGCCAAAGCGGCGGCGGCGTCCAAGAACAGCAATCGATTTCGACGCGCCAAAACATCCTCCACAGTGCGCGCATATTCATAGCGGGCCGCAAACCTCACCATCGCTTCGCTGAGCTGCGGTGCTAACCAACGGTCAGCGCCTGGCAATGTCGCCAACAAGGGGGCGTCTGTTCCATAAGGCCCGCTTGCAGGGCCTTCTGTGTAAAAGGCCGCTTGCGCCTTTGAGGGGGCGCCCCACAACGGGGTGTGCAGCGTGACATCGTTGGCGGTCAATGAAACCAAGCGCGCTGTGCGAATGGACTGCATCACATCGGCTGCCATGGCGCGGTAAGTGGTCCACTTGCCACCCGTGACGCTGACCAATCCAGTTGGGCCCACCTTGACTGCGTGCTCACGGCTCAGGTTTTGTGTGGCGCCTTGTTCTTTGGCATTTTCATCGCTCCTGGCCAAAGGCCTGAGTCCCGCCCAAACACTGGCGATGTCCGATCGGTGCGGAACTTTGACCAAATACTTGGCGGCCTCTTGCAAAATTTGATCAATTTCAGATTCAAGCGCCTGCGGCTCCCATTCGACCTTGGTTTTGGGCGTGTCAGTGGTACCCAACAAAACTTTGCCCTGCCATGGCACTGCAAACAACACTCTGCCGTCTTGGGTGTGCGGCACCAGCAGGGCCGATGAGCCCGGCCAAAACGAGGCGTCCACCACCAAGTGAACCCCTTGGCTGGGCCTGACGGCATGCGGCCGTTTGGTATCGCTCGCCTGGCCTGCCTGGGACTGCAGCATGGCCTCAATTTGATCAACCCAGACACCCGTGGCATTGACCACACAACGCGCTTTCAAGCTGCGTTCTTGACCTGTCTCTGTGTCTTTGCAGCAAAGGCCTTGAATACGCCCCCCAGGGTACGCCGTGAGCAACCCCGTCACGGACATGTGGTTGAGCATGAGTGCCCCGTGGGAAGCGGCAGTGCGCGCCAAAGCCAAGGCCAAACGGGCATCGTCAAATTGGGCATCCCAATACTCAACGCCTCCCACTAAATTGGTCACCCTGACGCCTGGCAGCTTCAAGACAGTTTCTGCGTGGCTTAACAAACGAGTGGGTCCAAGCCTGGCACGGCCAGCCAGCAAGTCATACAGCTTCAAACCCAAGCCATACAACCATTGGTCAGTTCGCCGATATGCGGGCATGACAAAGGGCATGGGATGGACCAAGTGGGGTGCATTCGAGAGCAAGTGTTGGCGCTCTCGCAAGGCTTCCCAGACCAAGGGCAAATGGCCTTGCGCTAAATAACGGACACCCCCATGAACCAATTTGGTGGAGCGTGACGAGGTGCCTTTGGCAAAGTCATGGGCTTCTAAGAGAACCACTTTCAAACCGCGAACAGCCGCATCAACGGCAACGCCCAGACCCGTCGCACCGCCCCCAATGATGGCGATGTCAAACTCTTGCGCCGTGTCCAATTGCGCAAGCAACTGTGCCCTGTCTGTCAACAAAGGGTTCATGCCATCTTCAATCTTTGGCCCAAGATCGCGAACGGTCTACCGCCTCGCGCCAACGGGCATGGCCGGTTTGCCTGGCTTGCATGGCGCGCGCCGTAGCTTGCGGAACAAACTTTCGATCTAGCGACCATTGGGCCGTGATTTCATCGGCGCCCGCCCAAAATCCAGTGGCCAGGCCCGCCAAATAAGCCGCCCCTAAAGCAGTGGTTTCTGAGACGCTGGCGCGCATCACCGGCACGCCCAGGGCATCGGCCTGCATTTGCATGAGCAAATTGTTTTGGCTGGCACCGCCATCGACTCGCAGTTCGGTCAATGCCAAACCACTGTCTTTGGACATCGCCAAAAACACATCGGCCACCTGCCAAGCAATGGCCTCTAGGGCTGCACGCGCAATGTGGGCGCGCGTGGTGCCACGTGTCATGCCAATCAAAGTGCCGCGCGCTTGACCATCCCAATCGGGCGTCCCCAAACCTGCAAAGGCGGGGACCAAAAAAACATCGCCGGTGTGGGGCACGCTGGCCGCCAGCGCTTCTATGTCACTGGCTTTTTGAATGATTTGCAAACCATCGCGCAACCATTGCACCGTGGCGCCGGCCATGAACACCGAACCCTCCAGCGCGTAGGCGGTTGCATGCCACGCATTGGCAACAGGCTTGGGGCCTTGCCACGCCACCGTGGTCAGCAATTGATTGCGGCTTTGAACCGGCACGTGGCCGGTGTTCATGAGCATGAAACAGCCGGTGCCATAGGTGTTCTTGGCCATGCCTGGCGTAAAACAAGCTTGTCCAAAAGTGGCTGCTTGTTGATCACCCGCAACGCCGGCAATGGGCACCGATACGCCCAACAGATGCGCATCTGTCTCGGCCAACACACCGCTGCTGGGCACCACCTTGGGCAAGATCGAAGCGGGTATGTTGAATTGCTTTAGCAAGCTTGAATCCCATGCTTGTGTATGCAAGTTGAACAACAAAGTTCGCGACGCGTTGCTGGGATCGGTCGCATGAACCCGACCTCCCGTGAGTTGCCAAATAAGCCACGCATCGATGGTGCCAAAAGCCAAATGCCCCTGCTCCGCCAGACGCCGGGCGCCAGGCACATGATCGAGCAGCCAAGCAATTTTGGTGGCTGAAAAATAAGCGTCTAAAACCAAGCCTGTTTTCTTTTGAATGCCAGCAGCGAGTCCTTGGCTTTTGAGCTGATCACAAAGCCCGGCGGTTCTGCGATCTTGCCAAACGATGGCCGGTGCAATCGGCTGGCCTGTTCTTCGATCCCAAACCACGCTGGTTTCGCGTTGGTTGCTTATGCCAATGCCTTGAATTTGAGACGCAGCAACGCCCGCTTGATGCAGAACGTCATGCATGACTTTTTTCTGCGTCTGCCAAATTTCAAGTGCGTCGTGCTCGACCCATCCTGGCTTGGGAAAGTATTGTGTGAACTCTTGTTGAGCTATTGCAACTGGCTGGCCATTGCGGTTGAACAGCACCGCCCGTGAGCTGGTGGTGCCTTGGTCGAGTGCAAGGATGTAGTTCATGCCAAGAAGGTTAACCGAAAGCGGTCTTTCGAAAAAGAGACAATAAGCCCTATTGGCCGAATCAGACACAATAGTTCAAACTGAGGCCAAGCCCTTCAATGGCCTCTCTATTTTTCGAGAATGACTCATGACTGCATCGACTCACATTGATTTTCAAAAAATGCGATTGGCCTTCATTGGCGGCGGCAACATGGCCAGTGCCATTTTGGGCGGGCTCATTCGGGAAGGCCTTGCACCAAAGCAAGTGGTCGTGATTGAACCCTTTGCAGAGACTGCAGCCAAACTTCAACAGGCAACGGGGGTCGATGTTCAAGCTGTTGCCTCTGCCGTTTTGGCGGATGCAGATTTGGTGGTTTGGGCAGTCAAACCGCAAGTTTTCAAAGAGGCTGCTTTACCGGTAGCCGCTTTCACGAAAAAGGCACTGCATTTGTCGGTGGCCGCAGGCATTCGAAGCGACAGCATTGCGCGCTGGCTTCAAACCGACCGGGTGGTGCGCAGCATGCCCAATACGCCCGCCTTGGTCGGACAAGGCATCACCGGATTGTTTGCCCGTGCAGGTGTGTCAACGCTAGACAAACAATGGGTCGAAAAAGTCTTACAAAGCACGGGCGAGTGGTTGTGGGTTCATGAAGAATCCGATTTGGATGGGGTCACTGCCCTTTCGGGTTCGGGACCGGCCTATGTGTTTTATTTTTTAGAGGCCATGACCGAGGCTGGCATTCAAATGGGCTTCAGCCCAGCACAGGCCTACCACTTGGCCAAAGCCACCTTTGGCGGTGCCACCCATCTGGCGCGTCAATCAACCGAGTCGCCCGAAGTGCTGCGCCAGCGCGTCACTTCAAAAGGCGGCACCACCTATGCTGCTCTCACATCCATGGCCAACGATCATGTGAAAGAAGCTTTTGTGAAAGCCATGCTGGCGGCGCAGAAACGCGCAGGTGAATTGGGTGATGAATTTGGCAAGGACTGATCAGCGGTAGCTCAGCGCCACGCCCACAAAGGCGGCAAAACCCACCCAGTGGTTCAAGCGGAATGCTTTGAAACAACCGTCACGTGTTCGGTCTTTGATGAGCAGAAAATGCCAAGCGGCTTGAAGGGCGGCAACAGCCAAGCCCGCCGACAAAAGCGGCCTCTCGGCTGCGTCTAGCACCACGCCCCAAACACCCAAAAAGGCAGCATAAAAAAACATCACGGCCGCCACATCCCATCGACCCAAAGTGATGGCGGAAGTTTTCATGCCGATTTTCAAATCGTCATCGCGGTCCACCATGGCGTATTCAGTGTCGTAGGCCAAGACCCAAAACAAATTGCCAAGCAACAGCGCCCAAGCCATGCCGGGCACTTCGCCGGTGACGGCTGCAAACGCCATGGGAATGCCAAAACTGAATGCCACGCCCAGCACGGCTTGCGGCATCGCGACAACGCGTTTGGCAAAGGGATACGCCACTGCCACGGCCATTGCGGCAAAAGACCACGCCATGGTTTCTGTGCGCAAAGTA
>JBIKOZ010000148.1:0-5167 GCA_044357745.1 Limnohabitans sp.
GCGTTTTGTGCGCGGCGTTGAAACAGCCATCGAGCAAAAAGTGCCCTTCATTTGCTTTACGGCCACCGGGGGTGCGCGCATGCAAGAGGGACTGCTGTCTTTGATGCAGATGGCCAAAACCAACGCCGCCCTCACCCGATTGGCCAAAAAAGGCTTGCCTTACATCAGCGTCTTAACCGACCCCACCATGGGCGGCGTGTCGGCTGGCTTTGCTTTCATGGGCGATGTGGTCATTGCCGAACCTAAGGCTCTGATTGGCTTTGCGGGGCCCCGCGTGATTGAAAGCACCGTGCGCGTCACCTTGCCAGAAGGCTTCCAGCGGGCCGAGTTCTTGCAAGAAAAAGGCGCGATTGACTTTATCTGTGATCGACGCGAATTGAAGATGACCATTGCCAATACATTGGCCATGCTGACGCGTCAATCGGCCGTCGCGGTTAGCTGATTCACTTCAAGCAGCGAACGAAAGTTCGCTGCGTTTAGAACCCCCCATGTTGCAAGCCGGCCAATAACATGCCGGCTATTTGCAAGATCACCAGCAACACCAATGGTGACCGGTCAATGCCGCCTGGCTGAGGCAAAGCGTTTCGAATAGGCGCCAACCAAGGCTTTACCAATCGAGTCAAAAGCATCATGCTGCCACTGTTGGGCTGCACCCAAGACAAGACGGCATACAGCAAAATGATGACACTCAGCCCCGACACCAGCCAGTGCATGACCCCAAACAAGCTGGCCACCAAAATACCGATAAACGCAGCTTGTGTCCCCGTGAGCACCCACATGGCTGTGACATGGCTCAATTTCATCAACCATGCAGCAACCAAGCTCGAAGTGTCCAAGCGACCGATAGCAGGCAAAAAGCGTCTAAGCGGCATGACCATCCAATCGGTCACCGCAAACACAAAACGCCCAATCGGGTTCTGAAATGGCAGGCGCTGCCATTGCATGATCAGTCGCATGAGGCAGGCACCGCCCACCAAACCGGTGGCCACATCCAAGATCAAATTGAGAATTTGTAGAAACACAGAAGTCCTCCGAGAACTCAAATGATAGCTTGAGCCCGAAGGAATCGTAAAATAACGGGTTCGCGCTGAATTTCAGCGTATTTAAGGGCTTTTTTGGCCCCCACTTTAGAAGTGCTCCCCATGTCAGACACGCCAGCAGAAAATCAAACCGCCCCCGTCGTTGACGAAAACCAGTTGATCGCCGAGCGACGCAGCAAGCTCAAAGCCATGCGAGAAGCTCAAAAACAGGGCAAAGGCGTTGCCTTCCCCAACGACTTCAAACCTGAAGATCGCGCTGCAGTTTTGACCCAAGCGCATGGCGACAAGACACCCGAGACTTTAAAAGGCGAAGGGATCGCGCCCACCACCGCCAAAATTGCAGGCCGCATGATGCTCAAGCGTGTGATGGGCAAGGCGAGTTTTGCCACCTTGCAAGATGCAACCGGTCGCTTCCAAATTTACGTCACACGCGACGACATCGGCGAAGAAGCCTACAACGATTTCAAGCATTGGGACCTGGGCGACATCGTGGCGGCCGAAGGCTACTTGTTCAAAACCAAAATGGGCGAATTGTCATTGCACGCCTCTAGCGTGCGCATGCTGACCAAGAGCCTGCGCCCCATGCCCGACAAGTTCCACGGCGTGGCCGATCAAGAAATTAAATACCGTCAGCGCTATGTTGATTTGATGATGGACGAAGAGGCACGCAAACGCTTCACGGCCCGCAGCAAAGCAGTCAGCGGTCTACGCGACTTCATGGTCAAACACGACTTTCTAGAAGTTGAAACGCCCATGTTGCATCCGATTCCTGGTGGCGCCAACGCTCGCCCCTTTGTCACGCACCACAACGCGCTTGATCAAGAAATGTTTTTGCGCATTGCCCCTGAGTTGTACCTGAAACGCTTGTTGGTAGGTGGCTTTGAACGTGTGTTCGAAATCAACCGCAACTTTCGCAACGAAGGCATTTCGGTTCGGCATAACCCCGAGTTCACCATGATGGAGTTCTACGCGGCTTATTGGAACTACCAAGACTTGATGGGCTTCACCGAAGCGTTGGTGCGTGATGCTGCCATGAACGCAGCAGGTCATTTGCAACTCACCTATGGTGGCAAACCCGTGGACTTGGCCAAACCTTTTGAGCGTCTCACCATTCGTGAAGCCATTGTGAAGCACACAAACGCTGGCGACCAAGTTGACGACGCAACATGGCTCACTCAAGCCCTGCAAAAACTGGGCATGAGCGAAGCCAAGAACAAATTGTCTAAAAAATCCTTGGCCAGCTTGCAAGTTTTGTACTTTGAAGAAACCGTTGAGGACAAATTGTGGCAGCCCACCTTCATCATGGAACACCCCACCGAAATTTCACCCTTGGCACGCGCCAACGATCAACGTCCCGAAGTGACCGAGCGCTTTGAGCTCTACATCACAGGCCGTGAATTTGGCAATGGCTTCTCAGAATTGAACGACGCTGAAGACCAAGTGGCCCGCTTTCAAGCGCAGGTGGACGCCAAAGACAGCGGCGACGATGAAGCCATGTTTTTCGACCACGACTTTGTGCGCGCCTTGGAATATGGCATGCCACCCGCTGGTGGTTGCGGCATCGGCATTGACCGTTTGATGATGCTACTGACCGACAGCCCCAGCATTCGCGATGTGATTTTGTTCCCCGCGTTGAAGCGAGAGCACGATTAAAAAAAGCAAGTTCTAAGATCTTGCCTTGGCTTATTGTTTGGGCAAACGATCTTGCGAGTGCGGCGCCACTTTGACATCTGTGACATCTGTGACTTCTTTGACCTCAACATCAACCACCTCCGATGTATTTTGTGGGCCAGCGCGCCAGGCACCAAAAGGTGCTTTGTTGCGGGCCATCTCTTGATAGCGCTGCCAGACCACGGCCACCTCGGGTTTCCGACCACGAAGCAATGACCAGACCGCGCCAGAAATCAAGGCCAACAACAAGATACACAACGTGCCCAAGACAAAAACAAGTCCTAGCAAACTGAAAAAGATTTTAAAAATCCAAGCGATGAATCGCATATCAAGGCATGCAAGCTAAGGCTTGTTGGTAATTGACAGACCGCACCAAATCTTCCCAAGCCAAAGCGGGTGATTTGGGCAATAGGGCCAATCGGCGTGCTTCGCTCAACTCATCAGGCTGCCACCAGCCCTTCACTTGCGCTTCAGCAAGACCCTCCAAGACCTCATCAATGACTTGGCTGCCTTTCAAGGATTGATTGCAGAGCAATGCCAAATCACACCCGGCTTTGAGCGCCGCCAAAGTACCTTCGGTGAAGCTGATAGGTCGACCATCCAACACGCGGGCGCCCACCATCGACAAATCATCACTGAACACTGCGCCAGTGAATTCCAACTGATCGCGCAAAATATCTTGCAGCCATTTTGGGGAGAACCCAGCGGGCCGCGCATCCACTTTGGGATAAATCACGTGCGCGGACATGACGGCACTCAACTCGTTGCCCAACCACTCATAGGGCTTGGCATCCTCATTCAGGATGGCTTTCAGACTGCGCTTATCGACGGGTATGTCAACGTGTGAGTCGGCCTTGACGTAACCGTGTCCTGGAAAATGCTTGCCGCAATTGCCCATACCTGCATGCTGCAAGCCATGCATCAGGCTTTTGGCCAGCAAGCTGACATTGCGGGCATCGCGGCTGAAGGCGCGATCGCCAATGACGCTGCTTTCGCCATAGTCCAAATCTAGAACAGGCGTGAAGCTGAAGTCGACACCACAGGCGCGCAACTCTGAAGCCAACAAGAAGCCCACCGCCGTTGCGGCTTTGCAAGCCTTTAAAACACCCTCACCCACAAGACCCTTGCCATCTTGGCCCCACATCTCGCCCAAGCGACGCATGGCAGGCAAATGTGTGAAGCCATCGGTTCTAAAACGTTGCACTCGGCCGCCTTCATGGTCGACGCAGATCAACAAATCTTTTCGCACTGCCTTGATCTCTGCACACAAAGCTGTGAGCTGTACACGGCTTTGCCAATTGCGACCAAACAAAACAATGCCGCCAGTTAAGGGGTTTTTCAGGCGTTTTTTGTCAGCCGCTTTGAGCGCAACGCCTTCAATGTCGATGATGAGAGGGGCTTGTATGTTCATTCGGTTTTTTCCACCACGCAATAACTGCCGGCGTAATCGGCCTCATCAGTCACGCTGATGTGTGCTTTGAGATGTTGGGACTCAAACCAGATTTTCAAGGCATCGTGCAAAACAATCACGGGTTGCCCCGAAGGCAGTTTGCCAATTTCGCACGAGCGCCATGTCATGGGCATGCGCATGCCCATGCCAATTGCCTTGCTAAAAGCTTCCTTGGCAGAGAATCTGGTGGCCACATAACGAACACCCCGTTCTGGCCATCTGGCACTGCGCGCTTTGAAGGTGGCAAACTCTTGTTCACTCAAGACTTTTTGAGCAAAGCGGTCGCCATGCTTTTCCAAGCTGGCTCTGATGCGCCTGATGTCACAAAGATCAGTACCGATGCCGTAAATCATGTTGGAAGTCTGTTCATTCAATTTTAAAAATGGCCCAAGGCCTTGATCAGCGGCCTAAGGCTTTTAAATAGCCAAAAACTGTAGCGGCATAGCCTACCTCTAGAGCGTCTGCGATCAAGGCGTGGCCAATGGAGACCTCCAACAATCCCGGCACGGCTTGTGCAAATTTGGGCAGGTTGTCTTGGTTCAAATCGTGTCCGGCATTGACACCCAAGCCCTGTTCGATGGCCGCCTTTGCGGCATCGACGTACTGCGCCAAACAGGCATCGTTGGTCGGTGTACCAAAGCTTGCAGCATAGGGCTCTGTGTACAACTCTACGCGATCAGCACCGATCTTTTTCACAAAAACCATTTGCTCAGGATCGGGGTCCATGAACAAGCTAACGCGAACCCCTAAGGACTTGCACTCGTCAATCAAGGGCTTGAGTGTGTCGGCATCTTTGGGAAATGACCAGCCGTGATCACTGGTGAGTTGACCCTCGCTGTCAGGCACAAAGGTCACCTGGTGCGGCCGATAGGTTCGCACAAAATCCATCAATTGGTGAAACGGATTGCCTTCAATGTTGAATTCTCTGTCTGGCCAACGCTTCATCAAGTCGGCCAGGTCAAACACGTCGGAGGCACGAATGTGACGCTCATCGGGGCGGGGGTGA
>JBIKOZ010000209.1:0-3870 GCA_044357745.1 Limnohabitans sp.
TGACCCGCCACCAAAACGTGAACATCGCCGCCGCAAGCCACAGCCGCTGTGACTGTATTGAGGGTTGCACCCTTGATGGATGCGTTGTCGTGTTCTGCAATCACTAAATTAGCCATGAGACTTCCTTGATCAGTTGAGGACAGAGCAAATTTGCTGCGCAAATCTTGGTCTGTCCCGCAAAGTTATTAAATTACCTTTGAAACATTTTTCAATTTATCGACGAGTGTAGCGACGTCAGGGACTTTGATACCCGCAGAGCGCTTGGGTGGCTCTGATACTTTCAAGGTGGTGATGCGCGGCGCAACATCAACACCTAAATCTTCAGGCTTGAAGATGTCGAGTTGTTTTTTCTTGGCCTTCATGATGTTGGGCAAGGTGACATAGCGTGGCTCGTTCAAACGCAGGTCAGTGGTAATCACTGCAGGCAACGAGACCGAGAGAACTTCCAAGCCACCATCAATTTCGCGGGTCACTTGGGCTTTGCCGTCGACCACTTCCACTTTGGATGCAAAGGTGGCTTGTGGCAGATCGGCCAAAGCTGCCAGCATTTGACCCGTTTGATTGCAATCGTCATCAATGGCTTGTTTACCCAAAATGATCAAACCCGGTTGCTCTTTGTCGACCAATGCCTTAAGCAATTTGGCCACAGCCAAAGGTTGCAACTCTTCTGTGGTTTCAACCAAGATGCCGCGATCGGCACCGATGGCCATGGCTGTGCGAAGTGTTTCTTGACATTGCGTCACCCCACAAGAAACTGCGATCACTTCGGTCGCAAAGCCCTTCTCTTTTAATCGAACAGCTTCTTCAACGGCAATCTCGTCAAAGGGGTTCATGCTCATTTTGACGTTGGCGATGTCCACGCCTGTGCCATCTGATTTGACGCGCACTTTCACGTTGTAATCCACTACCCGCTTCACGGGAACAAGAATTTTCATTGCCTAATCTCCAAGAAATAAAACTGCTGGCCAACCGATTCTGTCTGATTGACGTTAACGTAAACGTCAATTGTGCCTGAACCAGCGATTTTCTCAAGCCCTGACTCAAAAAAAGCACGGTCGTGCGAATTTTATACGAGTCGCGAAGATCCCGTAAATTAGAAAAACTTCGGGAATTCACCGACCACTCGGTTGGTGAATTGCCATTACCATGTGGGGCATAGGGTTTCCCAATGGAGGCCCTTCAATTTCGCAGCATGTCTGCAACTCTCTTTTTTGACCGGAGCATTTTCATGAAAAAGTTACTCTTATCAGCTTCCGTCTTGGCCATGGTTGCTTGGACTTCCCAAGCCCAAGCTGAGACCGTCCTCACAGTTTCAAGCTGGCTGCCCCCCACACACACTGCCTCCATGGCACAAAAAGAATGGTGTGATCTGTTAGAAAGTAACACCAAGGGTCGCATCAAGTGCAACATTTTGCCCCGCGGTGTGACACCTGCACCAGGCACTTATGACGCTGTCAAAAATGGATTGGCTGATTTGTCCTATACCGTTCATGGCTATACACCCGGTCGTTTTGTTCACACGCAGATGACTGAATTGCCGTTCTTGGGCAACAGTGCTGAAACTATTTCTGTGGCGCTGAGTCGCGTATCAGCCAAGCACCCTGAGTTTGCTGCCGAGCATCAAGGTGTGAAAGTCATCTCGCTGTTTTCTCATGGCCCTGGCATTGTGTTCAATGTGAAGCGACCCATCGCCAAAGTGGAAGATTTGGCCGGCCTCAAATTTCGCGTAGGTGGCGGCATGGTGAACGAAATGTCAAAGGCTTTGAACATGAACGTCACCTTGAAACCAGCACCAGACTCTTATGAGCTGCTCTCATCTGGCGTGATGGATGGCACTTTGTTCCCTGCAGAGTCCACTGAATCTTTCAGGATTGACAAGATCATCAAGCATGCCACCACCTTCCCAGGTGGTCTTTACAACACCAGCTTCGTGTTCATGATGAACCAAGCCAAATATGAAAAGCTGTCTGCCGAAGATAAAAAAGCCGTTGATGAAATCTCAGGTGAAACGGCTGCTCGCATCTTTGGTCGTGGCTGGGACAAGGTTGACCGACGCGCTTATGGTTTGATGCAAGCAAATAACGTGCTTGTGACCAAGGCTGATGCCAAGTTCATCGCTGAAGTCAAAGCCAAAACTCAACCTTTAGAGCAAAACTGGATTGTTGCTTCCAAGGCGAAGGGCCTCAAAGACCCCGCCAAGGTTTTGTCCGAATTCCGCGCTGAAATTGCCAAGCTTGAAAAATAATTGAGATCAAGCGCTGCACCGCGTTTGTCATTCAACTGAAAGCGGTACCTGTCAAAATAGACAGGTACCGTTTTTTATGCCCTATTGGAATTATTCTAGTGAACAAATTTCTTGACAAACTTTGCAGTCTGATTTCTGGGCTTGCACTCTTCGCCATCATGGTTCTGACATTTTTTGATGTCTCGGGCAGAAAGTTTTTAAACCACTCCATCACTGGCTCACTTGAACTCACTGAACTGTTCATGGTGGTGGTTATCTTTGGCGCTTTGCCTTTGGTTTCTCGAAAGGGCGAACACGTTGTATTTGATTCTCTTGACAGCTTTTGGCCTGCTGGTTTTGTGAAGTTTCAGAAAAGCTTGGTGAATTTTTTATGCAGCATGGCCTTGCTTGCATTAGGCTGGCTCATGATCTCGACTGGGATTGACTTTGCCTCGTTTGGCGAAACCACGGCGCAGCTCAAAATCTCCAAGGCCCCCTTCATCATGGGCATGGGTTTCATGTGCGCACTGGCTGGTATCGTCCATCTGATTTTGGTCTTCCAGCCTCTGACTGCTGATGAAGAGTCAGAAGGAGGCGCTCTGTGACCGAAGCTCTCATTGGATTTGTTGCCATCTTTGGATTGGCGCTTCTGCGCATGCCCTTGGCTTTTTCCATGGGCCTGGTCGGTATCGTGGGCATTGGCCTCACAAGAGGCTGGATGCCTGCATTGGCCAGTACCGCACAAGTGGTTCAAGAAACCGGTTTTGCCTATACCTTGTCTGTTATTCCTTTGTTCATTTTGATGGGCAATTTTGTGGCCCGTGCTGGTTTGGCGCACGAACTTTTCCACGCGGCCTACACCTTCATTGGCCACCGGCGTGGCGGCTTAGCGCACGCAACCATCGCAGCCTGTGCAGGATTTGGCGCCATCTGCGGCTCTTCCATCGCGACGGCTGCCACCATGAGCAAGGTGGCCTACCCTTCCATGAAAAAGTTAGGCTACAGCGATGCACTCTCCACAGGTGTGATTGCCTCTGGCGGCACTTTGGGCATCATGATTCCGCCCTCCACCATCATGGTGATCTATGGCATCGTGACCGAAACGCACATTGGCAAACTGTTTGCGGCAGGTGTCATTCCCGGTATCTTGACCGCTCTCTTGTTGATGCTGGCCGTGGTCATCATGACCTCACGCGATCCTGAACATGCTCCTGCAGGCGAAAAATTCACCTGGGGCCAGCGCATGGAGGCTTTGCGCGGCATTTGGGGAGTTTTGCTGTTGGTCTTTGTTGTTTTAGGTGGCATTTATGGCGGTTTTTTCACAGCCACTGAAGGGGCCGGCATGGGGGCTTCAGGTGCGTTCCTGTTTGCATGGGCACGCAAAGCGCTCACTTGGGAATCTTTGATCGACATTTTGGTGGAGTCTGCTCGAACCACAGGCATGTTGTTCACACTGCTGATTGCGGCCACAGTCTTCGCCAACTTTGTGAACTTCACAACGATGCCGGGTGACCTGAAACAATGGATTACGCACCTTGGCCTTTCGCCGGTCATGGTGGTGGGTGCCATGATGGTCATCTACATTATTTTGGGAACAGTGATGGAAGAACTCACCATGGTCTTGCTCACCATCCCTCTCTTCTTCC
>JBIKOZ010000149.1:0-5129 GCA_044357745.1 Limnohabitans sp.
CACCATGCGTGAAAATGTTTTGGCACTTGAAGTGGTCACCGCTTCTGGTGAAGTCATTCGCACGGGCACGCGTGCTAAAAAATCCAGCGCAGGTTATGACCTCACGCGTTTGTTTGTTGGCAGCGAAGGCACCTTGGGTGTGCTGACCGAAGTCACCGTTCGCCTTTATCCCTTGCCTGAAGCAATTTCTGCCGCCATTTGCTCTTTTCCCAGTATTGAGGCCGCGGTTCAAACGGTGATTCAAATCATTCAATTGGGCGTTCCCATTGCACGTGTTGAATTGATAGACCACAACGCCGTGCGCATGGTGAACGCTTACGCCAAGCTTGGGCTTCGCGAAGAACCCATGTTGTTGATGGAGTTTCATGGTTCACCAACTGGCGTTAAAGAGCAAGCAGAAACTGTGCAAGAACTTGCCAGCGAATACGGTGGCAATGCCTTTGAATGGGCCACCACTCCCGAAGAGCGCACGCGCCTATGGACGGCCCGTCACAACGCCTACTTTGCAGCGCTTCAAAGCAAGCCGGGCTGCCGCGCCATCAGCACCGACACCTGCGTGCCCATCAGCAAGCTGGCCGATTGCCTGCTGGATTCAATTACAGAAACTGATGCCAGCGGCCTGCCCTATTTCTTGGTCGGCCACGTGGGCGATGGCAACTTTCACTTTGGTTATTTGATCAATCCGGACATTCCAAAAGAGCGTGAAGTTGCTGAAGACCTCAACTACAAATTGGTCAGTCGGGCCTTGCGTTTGGGCGGCACCTGCACCGGTGAGCACGGCATCGGTCTGCACAAAATGGACTTCTTGGTGACGGAGGCGGGAGACGGTGCCGTCAACATGATGCGAACTATCAAGCAAGCGCTTGATCCGCACAACATCATGAATCCCGGAAAAATCTTTCGTTAAAAAAGGGCCTCCGCCCTTTTTTCTCGTCGCCTGGTTAAGTGCGAAGTCGATCGATGAGTCCATTGAGTTCATCAAGCGATCCAAATTGAATGGACAGCTCTCCCATTTCCTCAAACCGCCCGTGACGTTTCACTCGCTTTTTAATGCGCACTTCGACCTCGGCCATGAGCAAATCTGAAAGCTCTTCTTCTACACGTTTGATATCGCGTGATTTTTCTTTTTTGGGTTTTTGTTGGACCAAAGAAAATTCAGCGCTCAATTTTTTGACCAAGCTTTCGGCTTCGCGCACCGACATTTTTTTGGCGCTGATCTGATTTGCCGCCGTAATTTGAGCCGCTTTTTCAAGCCCCAAAAGCGCGCGGGCGTGGCCCATGTCAATGTCTCCCGCCATCAACATGGTCTGCACGGGTTCTGCCAAATTGAGGAGGCGCAGCAAATTGCTGGCAGCGCTCCTCGAGCGTCCAACCGCTTGCGCTGCCGTTTCATGCGTTAAGCCAAACTCCTTGATCAAGCGCTGTAAGCCATGAGCCTCCTCAAGCGGGTTGAGGTCTTCACGCTGAATGTTTTCAACCAAGGCCATCGCTGCTGCCGCCTCGTTGGGCACGTCCCGAACCAACACGGGGACTTCATTCAAGCCTGCCAAACGCGAAGCCCGAAATCGTCTTTCTCCAGCAATGATTTCATATTTGCCCGTATTGGGGCCGTCACTTAACCTGCGAACCAAAATGGGTTGCATGATGCCCTGGGCTTTGATGGACTCTGCCAACTCATACAGCGCCCCTTCGTCCATCCGTGTGCGCGGTTGATACATGCCTGGCACCAACTCACTCAAGGCCAATGTGGAGGGCGTTCGGTTGGCCGCCGCTTCAACCGCTTGAGGAGAGCTGGCTTCGGTTTGAACTTTGGGCCCCAAAAGGGCTTCAAGCCCACGACCCAGGCCTTTCGGTTTTTTAGTGACCATCTTCTTTTTCTTTCATGAAATCATTCAACACCGCGCGGCCTTCTGGCCAATCGTCCAACTGAGAGTCTGCATTCACATGCCCAATGGATCCCACATGGATCAAATTTGCGCGCCATGCTTTTGCAAAGTCTTGTGTTCTCTCGGTTGCGCAAAAAGGATCATTTTGACTCGCCACCACGCACGCGCGAAACGGCAGCGGTTGCATTTCAATGGGCCGCCAACTTGATAAAACATCGGCCGAATGAGGCGCTTCAATGTCTGCGGGCGCCACCAAGAGCGCGCCTTGAACTTTGTGGGTGTTCGTAGAAAGGCCCGCCCACGCGGCGACTTGAATGCAACCCAAGCTGTGCGCCACCAAGTAAACGGGAGCGCTGAGATCCGCGAGCACCTCTTCCAATCGCGCCAACCAATCGCCCCTAAGGGGTCTGATCCAATCGTGCTGTTCTACCACCTTATACCCAAACTGTTGAGCCCACAAGATTTTCCAATGTAAGGGCCCACTTCCGTTCCAGCTAGGTAATATCAGCACGTTTTTATTTTGCATTGGCTTGCTTTTCACGTCTTAAAGCGTGGGTATGCGTTCCACCAATTCTTTGGCAAACTCGACAAATGCTTGGCTGCCTTTGGCTGAAGGATCAAACACAACGCCCGGCAAGCCGTAACTCGGCGCTTCTGCTAAGCGCACATTGCGCGGGATGACGGTGTTAAAAACTTTGTCCCCAAAGTGTGCTTTGAGCTGTTCACTCACTTGTTGTTGCAAGGTAATGCGCGGATCAAACATGACACGAAGCAAGCCGATGATTTTTAAATCTGGGTTCAAATTGGCATGAACTTGTTTGATGGTGTTCACCAAATCAGTCAGGCCCTCCAAAGCAAAATACTCACATTGCATCGGCACAATGACACCATTGGCAGCACACAAGCCGTTCAACGTGAGCATGGACAAAGAGGGCGGGCAATCGATGAGAATGAAATCGAAGTCTTTGTCCACGACATCCAGCGCCAACTTCAAACGTTGGTCGCGCCTTTCAAGGTCAACCAACTCCACCTCTGCGCCCGCTAATTCGCGGTTGGCGCCCAAAACGTGGTAACCACATTTTTCTGAAAAAATGGCGGCTTCATGGAGGGTGGCTGACTCCAACAAAACATCGTAAACACTGAGTTCCAACTGTCGTTTGTCAACACCCGAACCCATGGTGGCGTTACCCTGAGGGTCCAGGTCAACCAACAACACCCGCTGACCCACCTTGGCCAAACCGGCCGCCAAATTGACCGCGGACGTTGTCTTACCAACACCACCCTTTTGATTTGCCACACAGAAAATTTTTGCCATGACTTACTCTTCTTAATTTTCAGTTGAAGCGTTTATTTGCCCATGGCCAATTTCAGGCCAAAACCAATCAAACACAATCCGGCTACTTTTTGTAAAAACCCAGAAACTTTTGGATTGGCGCGTATCCGTTCGGCCATGGTATGGGTGATCAACACCACACCAAAACAATAAACAAAGCCCAAAACAGCAATGGTCACTGCCATGAATGAAAAAGTAATCATTCCTTGGTGTTGCTCTGGGTCGATGAACTGTGGAAAAAAAGCAAAGTAAAACATGAGGGCCTTGGGGTTAAGCAAGGTGATGAACATGGTTTCTTTGAAATATTTCCCCGGTGTTATGTTAAGTGAGGGGCCCTCGCCAGGCTTGGCCCAAACCATTCGAGCGCCCAACCAGGCCAAATACCCAGCGCCCAGCCACTGCAAGGCCAAGAACAAATCAGGATAGGTCTGAAGAAGGGCTGCTAAACCGGCCACCGTCATCCATAACAATATTTGGTCGCCCAGCAACAAGCCCATGACCGAGGCGACGCCACCCCTCATTCCACCACTGCCCGTAGAGGCTATCAAAGCCAAGTTGCCAGGTCCGGGCAAAAACAAAAGAAGCACAAAGGCGGCCACAAAGGCGCCGTAATCAGAAATTCCAAACATGCAAGGCTTTCTTATTTAGCCCAAGTGTAATGGGCGAAAACGAAAACATGCTTGCCTATTCAGTCAATCCTGACGATTTTTTCATCCACACCATGCATCTCTCCGCATCAAGACCTGGAACTTGCAATGGTTCCACGTGAAACAACGACGCAAAAGGGGGCAAAGCGGCAACTTCTTCGGTAGGCCGCTTGCCTTTCATGGCCATCCAAACACCCTGATCCGACAAAGCATTTACCGACCAAGACACAAAGTCAGGCAAAGAGGCAAACGCCCGGGAGCAGACCACATCAAATGGACCGGTTAGATTTTCAACCCTTGCATGGACGCCCTTTAAATTAGGCAACTTCAAACTTGCGGCCACCTGCTGAACAAACGCTGACTTCTTAGAAACCGCATCAACACAAGTGACTTTGACATGGGGGCAGCAAATCGCAATCACGACGCCCGGCAATCCCCCGCCCGAGCCAACATCCAATAAAGTTGGCCCGTCCAGAAAGCCCTTTTGCATTCGCTCGAGCTCTCGCGCCAAAGGCGCAATGGCAGACAAACTGTCGAGCAAATGATGGGTCAAAATTTCGTCTGGGTTTCGAAGCGCGGTCAAGTTATAAACCTTGTTCCACTTTTGAATGAGCGCCATGTAGCCCAAGAGCTGGGCCTGCTCGGCATCATTCAAGGTCAAACCCAGTTCAGAAACACCCTCGGACAAGGCTTTGGCCACCGCCCCCGAGGAAACAGCGCCCCCATCGATCATGTGGCAAGGCCTTCTGCGCCCTCTACCAACTCGGGTTTTGCGACCATGAACTCCTTAAAGCCACCCCTCTTTAGATGAATGAGCAACAAAGAGATAGTCGCGGGGGTAATGCCGGAAATGCGCGAAGCCATTCCAAGCGTTTCAGGCCGATGCTTGTCCAATTTTTGGCGCGCCTCGATAGACAAGGCGGAAACTTGCAGGTAGTCCAATTTTGCCGGCAGCCTCAGGTTTTCAAAGTGTGAGGCTCGCTCCACCTCTGTTTTTTGGCGATCTATATAACCAGAATACTTGGCGGAAATTTCTACCTGCTCAATCACCGCCTCAGATAAAACTCCCAAAGTTTCACGTGAAACATCTTGAGAGACGAACCGCCCCGCATCCATGCTCACCAGCTTGTCATAGGGAACATTGGGTCGTCGCAACAAGTCAAACAAGTTATGTTCGTGCTCAATGGCCTTGCCCAAAACCCGCTCTGATTCATCGGCAGACAAGTTGCGCGGATTGACCCAGGTCGACTTCAGGCGCTCTGT
>JBIKOZ010000150.1:0-5082 GCA_044357745.1 Limnohabitans sp.
GGGCTTTTTCCAAAGCTATAGATTGTCGCTGATGTTGGCTGATCTACACTTCGCACTATGAATCCGACTTTAACCCTGACTTATTTTTTGGTAGGCGCTTTGCTCACCAACGTTTTATTGAAGCTTTGGCTGAATGCAAGACAAGTACGCCATGTGGCACGGCACCGCGGTGCGGTGCCTGCCGCTTTTGCCGCTCAAATTACATTGGTCGATCATCAGAAAGCGGCAGATTACACCTTGGCCAAGGCCAAGGTGTCGCAACTTGACACCTTGCTTGGTGCGGCTGTTCTCATGGCTTGGACCTTGTTGGGGGGCTTGAGTGCCCTCAATCATCTGATCTTGGAATTCATGACGCCAGGGCTTTGGCAACAAGTGGTGCTGGTGTTGTCGTTCGCCTTGGTGGGCGGCCTGATCGATTTGCCTTTGTCGCTTTATCAAACTTTTGTGTTGGAACAAAAATTTGGTTTCAACAAAATGACTTGGAAATTATGGCTCAGTGACGCCGCCAAGGGCTTGGTCTTGGGTTTGGTCTTGGGCGTTCCTCTGATTGCGATGGTGTTGTGGTTGATGCAAGCTGGCGGGTCTTACTGGTGGTTTTGGACTTGGTGTGCCTTGGTGTTTTGGCAATTGTTCTTGATGGCCATTGCGCCCAATGTGATCATGCCTTTGTTCAACAAGTTCACACCTCTTGAAGATGAGGCATTGAAAGAGCGTGTCAATGCACTCATGCAGCGTGCAGGTTTTACGGCCAAGGGTTTCTTTGTGATGGATGGCAGCAAACGATCTGCACATTCCAATGCGTTTTTCACGGGTTTTGGTGCCAGCAAGCGTGTTGTTTTCTTTGACACCTTGTTGAAACAACTCACCCCCTTAGAAATGGAAGCTGTGTTGGCGCATGAACTAGGGCACTTCAAGCACCGCCATATTTTGAAAATGATGGCCACCAGTTTTATGACGAGTTTGCTAGGCTTGGCTTTGCTGGGTTTTGCGTCGCAGCAAATTTGGTTTTACACAGGCTTGGGAGTGACGCCTAGCTTGAACAGCGGTAATGAAGCGCAAGCCTTGTTGTTGTTTATGTTGGTGGTGCCTGTCTTTACATTTTTGTTGGCACCCCTCTCCTCATGGCGTTCTAGGGTTCAGGAATATGAGGCTGATGCTTATGCAGTGTCGCAAACACCCGTCTCTGCGCTCAGTTCAGCTTTGTTGAAGTTGTACCAAGACAATGCCGCCACCCTCACGCCTGACCCTTGGTATGTGAAGTTTTATTATTCGCACCCCCCAGCCAGTTTGCGCTTAGCTCGCATGCGACATGCGCAAGCTTAACCAACGAACACACACCAAGACCAAAGCCGCTCAGGCCTTGGCGGCTTCTACGCAAGAAGCAATGAATTCAGGCTTGGTCGTGGCAACGCATGGCAGACATTGCGTGGTCGAACTGGACGATGGCACGCGCATGATTTGCCATCCTCGGGGAAAGAAGAGCCATTCGGTGGTGGGCGATCGTGTGAGATGGCAAGCTGCCGCCGACGAGGGCACGATTGAAAGTGTGCTGGAAAGAAAAAATATTTTTTACAGGCGCGATGAGGTCCGCACGAAATCGTTCGCAGCCAATTTGGATCAAGTTCTGATCTTGTTGGCGGCAGAGCCAGAATTTTCAGAAACGCAACTGTCGCGAGCTTTGATTGCTGCAGAGGCTGAACACATCAAGCCTTTGATCGTATTGAACAAAAGCGATCTGGGAGAGGTTTTTGCGCAAGCTTGGCATCGTTTGGCGGCGTATCGAAATATGGGGTATGCGGTATTGCCCCTTGAGCTCAAAAGCACGCATGACAGCAATACTTCATTGCAAGTTCTTCAAAACGAAATGATGGGCAAGACGACCCTCATTTTGGGCCCCTCGGGTGCTGGCAAAAGCACCTTGGTCAATGCCTTGGTTCCCAATGCGCGTGCACTGACGGGTGAGATTTCTCAGGCACTTAACTCTGGCAAACACACGACAACCAGCACCTCACTTTATTGGGTGGGTGAGCGGCCTTCATCTTTCACGGATCAGGCGCAGAGAACAGCGATCATTGATTCACCGGGTTTTCAAGAGTTTGGTTTGCAGCATATTCCACAAAATCAGCTGGCCTCTTGCATGCCAGATTTGAAGCATCATGTGAAAGAATGCAAGTTTTACAATTGCACTCATTTGCATGAGCCCGGTTGTGGCGTACTAGCCTCACTTCAGACAAATGAGTCAGCTGAATTGCTGACCATCGAAGTCAGTCAAAGGCGCCACAAAATTTATGCACAGCTGTTTGAGGAGTTGGGCCAGCAACGCTGGTGACGATCAGGCAACAGTGCCAAATTTAGCCCAATAGGTTGGCCAAAGACAGCAACGCGACCAGCACCATCCACATGACAACAGTTCGCCAGACCAGCCCTACAACTTGTGCGAAGTGACCCAGTTCTGGCGCGCGTCCTGGAGTGCTGCTGCCGCCAGGTAAGTTGGGTTGCAGTGCAGCGCCCCCCAATTGAACATTGATTGCGCCTGCGGTAGCCGCCAAAATGACGCCGTCATTGTCGTCAGGGAATTTCTCTGAGTGATGACGCCACCCATCCATTGCATCTTCAAAACTGCCCATGATGGCAAAACCCATTGCCGTGGCTCTTGCGGGTAACCAATCGATCGCATGCCAAGTTGCGTGCGTGAGCTTCTTCAGTGCGTCACTGATCAAGGCATGGGCGCTGTGATCGGCCAAAGGGTTGCTTGGCTGGTTTGGCGAAGCGGCGGCCCAGTAGCGTTTGGCAAATTCAGCAATTCGGTAGGCCACGGCGCCGACTGGGCCCAGTCCAATCACTGACAGTAACGCATAGCTAAAAAACACACCAAACACGTGTCTGTGTGCCGATAAAATGGAGTGTTCAATGACATGCCTGACAATTTCATTGCGCGGCAACTCATCGACTTCGACTTGTTGCCACTCGGCCAATAATTTTCGAGCCAAGGCTTCGTCACCTTCATTGAGTGCATCGCGTATGCCTGTAAAGTGATGGCTGAATTGACGAAACCCCAAGGTCATGTAGAGCAGTGCCACGTTCCAAGCGACGGCAAAGAACCAGCCCAATGTCAACGCCAAAATCCAATGGATGAACATTGCCAAGGCAGCGGGCACACCCACCAATAAACCCAAAGCCAACCAAGCTTGGGTTCTTGAGCCTCCGTCAATGTGAGAAGAGACCCAATCTGCCCATTTGCGTAACCACTGGTGTAAAAAGTGGGAAGGGCTCATGGGCCGAGCCTGTTCAATCACAAGCGCTAAAAAGATAGAGAAGAAACTCATGCCAACATCATAAAGAATTTGCGGCCAATAGGAAACGATAAAAGTTTCGAATCATGCCTGCGGTAGCGCCCCAAATGAAGCGCTCTGTCGACGCCCCATCACCTGTCGGGTGTGGCTCAAGATAAGGCATTGAGTACCACTGCCGCAATACGCCCTCTCGTTCGAACACATGCAAACGGTGATTTTCTGGGTTCATCAAAAAAGCCAGAGGGACTTCAAAAATTTCTTCGACTTCAAAAGGGTTTACGGTCGTGGTCAAAGTGGGTGACACCAAACCAATAACGGGCGTGATGTGAAACGCTGTGCCCGTGACGTAGGTTGGCAAACTTCCCAAAATTTCAACCAGATGCGGGGACAGTCCGACTTCCTCATGGGCTTCTCTAAGGGCGGCATGCTGCGGCGAGGCATCCTGCGCATCGACCTTGCCACCAGGAAATGCAATTTGACCTGCATGAGAGGACAGGTGCTTTGTTCTTTGGGTCAGTAAAACGTGGGGGGTATTGCCTTGCAAACCCCTCAGAATGATGGGAATCAGCACGGCCGCGGGGAAAGGTGTTCGTTGTCCAAGGCTAGGCTCCCGCTTTAATTCAGGGGTCCAATGAGGCGGATGATCAAAGACCCACTTGAGGCGTTCTGCGGACAATTGATCCCCCGATAAGCTAGGCCAATCACCAGGCTGGTGAGTCCAGGGGATTTCGCGGGGATCAAACCCCAAGGTGCTTTTCATAGGCGCTTGCAAGGGCGAACTGCCGTGAATTTAAACGGGTTGTTGGTAGCTGGGACATTTAATTTCAATGCGAGTGGGTGTCTCTGAGGTGCGGTCTCGCTGCAATGCTGTGAGGCACCCACCCCAAACACAGCCAGTGTCCAGCGCCCAGACATCGCTTCTTTGAACCGCACCTAAGGTCGACCAATGACCGAAGGCAATGGTGATGTGGGCGGTTTGTCGGTGGGGTACTTCAAACCAAGCCATGAAGCCTGCGGGTGCCTTGGCAGTGCCTTCTTTGGTATCAAATTCCATGAGACCTGAAGCGTTGCAAAATCGAAGGCGTGTCAAGGCGTTGAGCGCGCAGCGCCAACGTGCCATACCTTGTAAATGAGGTTGCCATTGAGCCGGCTCATTGCCGTACATTTGCAAAAAAAACTCGTCTGCATCAGGCCCTTGAAGAATGTTTTCTAATTCTCCGGCCAGTGCCAACGTTTCAGTCAGCGACCACTGAGGCAGAACGCCTGCATGGACCATCAAAACATCTTCTCTGTAAAGCGCAAGCGATTGATGGCGAAGCCAAGTGAGCAGTTCAGACTTGTCCGGTGCTTCGAGGACAGCGTCGAGGGTGTCGTTTCGGCCGGGCTTTTTGGCGCCCGCATTGACCGCAAGCAGGTGTAAATCGTGGTTGCCTAAGACGCATTTCACACTGTTGCCCAAGTGAGAAAGGCGCCTCAGCACCGCTAAAGACGCTGGGCCACGATTGACCAAGTCGCCCAGTACATAAAGCTGGTCGCGACTTGCCGAAAACCCCACTTGGTCCATGAACTGACCCAAAGGCGCATCGCATCCCTGAATATCACCGATCCAATAAATTGCCATGAAGTCTTGAAGTCAATTGCAAAACCACATTGTCGATGCATTTCGACTTGTTTTTGCCCTCATCAGGCCGAGACTATTTCATTGCGCTTCAGGGCTTGGCACAATGTGAGGATGGATTTTTTACTCATTGCGCTTCTTACCGTGATCAATGGCGTCTTTGCCATGTCT
>JBIKOZ010000152.1:0-5079 GCA_044357745.1 Limnohabitans sp.
CCAGCTCAGCCCCAACTTACTCAACGCAGAAGGTCTGAAAGAGGTGAGCAAGACATCGGTCTTTGCCAGCCATCGGTGCAAAGCTTTTTGTCCGGTCTCGCTTTTCAAATCGCAAACAACTTCCTTCACGCCTTTGTGCAATGTGCTGTAGCCCTCTTGGGTGTACAAGGCCATGGGATCACCCTTGGGAGGGTTGACCTTGGTGCATTTGGCACCCATTTGGGCAACCCGCATCAAGGCTGCAGGACCCGGTAAATTCAAAGCCAAACTCAGAACGCGAACACCGCGCAGGGTGGTATCAGTTGTCATACGATGAATGCTTCAATGACGTGCTTTATTTACACACCGAGATGCAGCGACATGATTTCGGGTTGTGCCTGAAGGGATTCGGAGGAGCCTTCGAAGACCACTTCGCCTTTTACCAGGATCACATTTCGATCAGTGACTTTGGTCACATGCTTCCAGTTTTTGTCGACAATGATGCTGCTGATGCCACTGTCTTTGATAACGCTGCAAATGCGCCAAATTTCGCGCGCAATGAGCGGCGCTAAGCCTTCGGTCGCTTCGTCCAAAATCAGAACATCAGGGTTGGTCATGAGTGCGCGACCAATGGTGAGCATTTGTTGCTCACCCCCCGACAGTTGCTGTCCGCCATGGCCCAAACGTTCCTTCAGTCTTGGAAATGTTTTTAAAACTCGTTCATAGGTCCAATCATTTTGGCCTTTTGTTCCGGGTCTGGCCGCCATTTTTAAATTTTCAGCGACGCTCAGGTTGCCAAAAATACCGCGCCCTTCGGGCACATAGGCAAGACCTTCTTGAGCCACTTCAAAAATAGCGCGATCGTTGCTTCGAACACCCTTGATCAAAACATCGCCTGATCGGGGCTTGACGATGCCCATGATGGATTTGAGCAGCGTGCTTTTGCCCATGCCATTGCGGCCCATCAGCCCAATGGTTTCGCCGCGTTTCACTTCAAAGTCAACGTTGCGAAGAATGTGGCTGGCACCGTAAAAACTGTTCAGTCCTTTGACATGAATCAATGTTTCTGACATCTCAGTGCCCCTCGCCCAAATAAGCCGCTTGGACCGTTTCGTCTGCGCGAACCGCAGCGGGAAGTCCACTGGCAATGACTTGACCGTTCACCATGACAGTGAGCTGATCGGCCAATGCAAAGATGGCATCAATGTCGTGCTCAACCAACATCATGGCATGCAAGGGCTTGAGTCGAAGCAGCAGTTGAACCATGCTTTCGGCTTCAGCCAAACCCATGCCAGCCAAGGGTTCATCAAGCAGCAATACTTTGGGCTCAGTGGCCAAGGTCATGGCGATTTCGAGTTGACGCTGTTCGCCATGGCTTGCTGCGCCTGCAATGGCATTTTTTCGATGTTGCAAACCTGCTAATTCAATCGCGCGCTCAGCACGTTCGTTCACATCTCGCATGTGATCTGCTTGTTTGAACCAAGCCAAAGGGTTAAAGGGTAGAGGTTGACTTCGAGATTGAGCAGACAGCCGTACATTGTCCCAAACGGTGAAGCTGGTGAAGATATTGGTTTTTTGATAGCTACGGCCAAGGCCGTGACGAGAAATTTTTTCAGGGGTCCACCCGGTGATGTCTTGGCCGTTCAAAGCGACATGGCCCGAGGTGGCGGGCAGATCGCCCGTTAACAAATTGGCCAATGTTGATTTGCCGGCGCCATTGGGACCAATGACGGCATGAATTTCGCCAAGACGCAAGTCAACAGAAACTTCATTGACGGCAGTGAGGCCACCAAATCGTTTGGTGATTTTGTTGGATCGCAGGAGCAAGCCGTGCACATCAGTCATGGCGCGATTCCTTTGGCTTGAACAGGCTGTCAAACAAACCCAAAATACCGCGGGGCGCAAGGATGACCAGCGCAACAATAAAGAGCCCCATCCACAATTGCCAATGTTTGCCTAAATTAAAACCTGCAATTTCTGGCAGATCTTTGAACACATGAAGCAGGTATTCAAAAGAAAAGGCCCCAACGATGGCGCCGGCAAAGTTGCCCATGCCGCCCAAAATAATCATCATGATGACGTGTGCACTCATGTGAAAACCCATGAGCTCAGGGTTGACATACCCTGACTGGGCGCCCCACAAAAAACCTGCCAAACCTGCCAATGCACCGGCCAAGGTGAAGGCCGCCAACTTGTGGCTGAAGGTGCCAAAACCCAGAGCTCGCATGCGATGCTCGTTGACGCGAATGCCGGCCAAAGCACGACCAAAGGGGCTCCAAAGTAGGCGTCTTAAAAATAAGTAGGCCAACACCATCAGTGCCAATGTAAAGAAGTAGAAAACAGTTTTGTTTTCAAGATCAATCAACATGGTTTCTGGTTTGAAGTTGATGTACAGACCGTCGGAGCCGCCTAAAATTTTGTTGTCAAAGAAGGCATAAAACACCATCTGTGCAAAGGCCATGGTGACCATGATGAAGTAAATGCCGTGCGTCCTCACCGCTAAAAAGCCAATGATCAATGCGAGCAGGGCAGATGCGGCAACACAGGCAGGCAAGGCCCACCAAAGTGCAATGGCTTCTCCTGCCGGTGTCAAAAACGCGAGGGCATAGCCTGCGACACCAAAGTAAGCGGCATGACCCAAGGACACCAAACCTGTGACGCCTTGCAGCAAATCAAGGCTCATGGCAAAAATGGCAAAGATCATCATGCGAGTGACCATCTGCAGGTAGTAATCAGTTCCCACAAAGGGAAACGCAGCAAGCGCTAAAAATGCAGTTACTAACAAAATGTTGAGGCTGCGGGGCAATGACTCTAGAGGGCTGTGAGCGTGACTCATGCAATGCCCCTCAGTTCTTAAACAAGCCTTCAGGCTTGTAGAGTAAAACAATGGCCATCAGCACATAGACCAACATGCCCGAAACTTCAGGCAACAAGACTTTGCCAAATGTGTCGACCAAGCCAACCAACAGCGAGGCAATGAGTGCGCCCTTGACTGAGCCAATGCCGCCAATCACCACCACCACAAAACACATGATGAGAACTGGCGAGCCCATGTTGGGGTAGACACTGGACACAGGCGCAGCCACCATGCCTGCAATGGTGGCCAAGCCGACCCCCATGGCAAAAACCAAAGCGTGAATCAGTTTGATGTTGACGCCCAGGGCCTCTGTCATTTCGTGGTTGAAAGCCCCGGCGCGAATTTTCATGCCCAAGCGTGTCTTGGAAATGAGCAAGTACAAGCCCAATGCCAGCAAAAGGCAAACGCCAGACATGAACAATCTGTAGACCGGATAGGAGAGGGTGTCGGTGAGCGGAATGGAGGCACTGAGCATGTCGGGAATGGTGACGCCGTGAACATCGTCACCCCAAAGGATGGAGCGCATTTCTTCAAAAACATAAATTAAACCGAAGGTCAGCAGCACTTGGTCTAAGTGATCGCGTTTGTAAAAGTGCCTGAACAGCAACCACTCCAGCAACAGGCCAAATAGCACCGACAAGAGGGTACCTAAAATGATGGCGAGCGTGAAGCTTTGTGTCATGACTGCCAATGACCAAGCCAAATAGGCGCCTAGCATGTAAAAGCTTCCGTGGGCCAAATTAACCACGCCCATGATGCCAAAGATGAGGGTGAGGCCTGCTGCCAGCATGAACAACAGCAATCCGTATTGAATGCTATTGAGCAGCTGAATCAGAAAATTTACAAAATCCATAAGCGCTAAAAAGAAAACCCGAGATGCTGAGGATCAGAAATAAAAAAGCGGCGGATCTCTCCGCCGCTTTGGCGTTATCGACACAAGGTGCAGATTATCCCATTTTGCAGCCGGTGCCAGGATCGGCCAACCCTTTTGCAGCAATGCCGATCACTTTGTTTTCACCTTTTTCAGCCACACGCAGGTACATGTCTTGAATAGGATTGTGTGACTTGCTCATGGTCCACTTGCCGCGAGGGCTGTCGATCACGGCGCCTTCCATGGCCTTGTAAAGCTCTGGCTTCTTGTTTAGATCGCCATTCACCGCATTGGCGCCTTGGATCAGCAACAAGCCAGTGTCATAACCTTGAACCGCGTAAACGTCGGGTTGCATTTTGAAAGCCTTCGCATACTCCAAACGGAACTTGTTGTTGCGGGGCGTGTCTAGCGAATCGCTGTAGTGCAGGGTGGTCATCACACCATCAGCAGCAGGGCCTGCCGCTTGCAGAACACCTTCAGTGAGGAAGCCTGAACCGTAAAGCGCAATCTTGCCTTTCAGGCCAGCAGCGGCAAAATCTCTGATGAATTTTGCGGCTGAGGGGCCCGCAAAGAAGCAAGCCACAGCATCAGGTTTGATGGCGGCAATTTCAGTTAACAGGGCTTGGAATTCAACATTGGGGAAAGGCAAACCCAGCTCTTTCACAATGGTGCCGCCTGCCTTGGTATAGCTCTCTTTGAAACCTTCGAAGGCCTCATCGCCCGCTGCATATTTCCAAGTGATCCAAACGGCTTTTTTGTGACCTTTGGCGACCATGGCTTGACCCAGGGCCAAGGTGGGTTGGCTGTTGGAGAAGCTGGTGCGGAACACATTGGGAGCGCACAATGCGCGAGTGGCCGCGTGCACGCCGGCGTTAGGAATCAGTGTCAGCACACCTGAGTCACGCGAAACTCTGTGGATGCCCATTTGCACGCCCGAGTGAACGGTGCCGATGAGCACATCAACCTTGTCGCGTTGTACCAATTTGTTGGCGTTTTCAATGCCTTTGGAAGGCTCGGACTCGTCATCTACCTTGAACCATTCAATTTCACGACCGCCCAATTTGCCACCTTGCTCATTGATGGCCATGCGGACACCGTTCTCAATGGCAACGCCCAACGGCGCGAAAGCACCAGAGTAGGGCAACATCAAGCCAACACGAATCTTGCCTGATTGAGCATGTGCCCATTCGGGTAACAACAAACTAGAACTTGCAGCGCCAACCAAAGCAGCACTGCGCGATAAAACCATTCGACGTGAGGGGGTAGTAGTCATGAGAATCTCCTTGAATATGCATTATGTTGCATCTTTGCTGGCAAAAAAGCTAGGCTAAACCCTGATTTTCAAAAGTATCGAATTGAAAAAGCCAATAAA
>JBIKOZ010000153.1:0-5058 GCA_044357745.1 Limnohabitans sp.
GGACAAAATGCCGTAAATGTTTTGAGTTGTGAACTCTACATGCCCAGATCCGAAGACCTCTTTCATGGCATACAAGACACTGGTACCGATGTCGCCGTAAACCACACCGATGGCGCCAACGGTCAAGGCCGTTAAAGAGGTTTTGCTGGAAGACACAAAAAACAGCCCAGCAACGAGGCCGAGCTTTTGTTCAGAATGACCGCGATTCTGCGCCTCTTTTCAGCTCTTGGCCATGGAGGCTGGGCTCTAAAAGACAGTGCTGTCTGGAAATGTTGCACTGCAGCAACTGATGTCACTTTCAGAGTACTTTAGTCGTAAACCTCGGCGTCAGGGTCGGTTGATTCGAGCTCGTAACTGGCGGCCAACATGGCCAAACGGCCAATCACGCCATACATGTAAAAGCGGTTTGGAACGCTGGCCCCAGGCTTCATACCGGGCTGTGGCAAATGAGGCGTTTCCTCAAAAGCCAAGGGTACAAAACTGGCGCCGGGGGCATTCAAGTTTTCATCAACACCGCGGTCCGCATGCACGCGGTAAAAGCCGCCGACCACATAGCGGTCCATCATGTACACCACCGGTTCAGCCACCGCGTCGTTCATGCGTTCGTTGGTGAGCACACCCTCTTGAATGATCACGTCGCTGACCACTTGGCCGTCTTTGATCACGCTCATTTTGTTGCGTGTTTTGCGGTTCAGCATGTCCAAGTCCGACACATCGCGCACGGTCATGATGCCCATGCCATAGGTGCCGTTGTCGGCTTTCACAATCACAAAGGGCTTCTCGTTGATGCCGTACTCTTTGTATTTGCGCTTGATTTTGGTGAGCAAGGCATCGACATTGCTGCGCAAAGCCTCGATGCCAAGCCCCTCTGCAAAATTCACATCGCCACATTGGCTGAACATCGGATTGATGAGCCAAGGGTCAATGCCCAGCAATTTACCAAAGCGTTTGGCAACTTCTTCATAGCTTTGGAAGTGCAGCGTTTTACGACGCACACTCCAGCCTGCGTGCAGTGGCGGCAACAAATGCTGCTCATGCAACTCTTCCAAAATGCCAGGCGCACCCGCTGACAAATCGTTGTTTAACAAAATCGTACAGGGATCAAAGTCCTTCAACCCCAATCGATGCTTGTTGCGAATGACGGGCTCTAGCGTGACTTGCTCACCGCCCGGTAAATCGATGAGTGTGGATTCTTTGATTTCAGGATTGATCGAGCCAATTCGCACATTCAGACCGGCCATGTGAAAGATGCGCTGCAACTGAACTAAGTTGCTCAGATAGAAGGTATTGCGTGTGTGGTTCTCGGGAATGATCAGAAGATTTTTGGCTTCTGGGCAAATTTTTTCGATGGCGGCTTGGGCCGCTTGCACCGCCAATGGCAACATCTCGGGTGACAAATTGTTCCAACCGCCAGGAAACAAATTGGTGTCAACCGGGGCCAACTTGAAGCCCGCATTGCGAATGTCAACGGAGGTGTAAATGGGCGGTGTGTGCTCCATCCACTCTAGGCGAAACCAACGCTCGATGGCAGGCATGGAATCGAGCACTCGCTGCTCGAGTTCATTGATGGGGCCATTCAAGGCGGTGACTAAATGCGGGACCATAAATACCTTCTTAATTTCGAACTTCACCCTCACCCAGCACGACGTACTTGAGCGAGGTGAGTCCTTCTAAACCGACAGGGCCACGTGCGTGGAATTTGTCGGTAGAGATACCAATTTCTGCACCCAAGCCAAATTCAAACCCATCGGCAAAACGGGTGCTGGTGTTGACCATGACGCTGGCTGAATCAACCTCGCGCAAAAAGCGCTGTGCGTGCATGTGATCTCGCGTGAGGATGGCATCGGTGTGATGACTTGAATAATGGTTGATGTGCGCAATGGCCTGGTCTAGACCCTCCACCACTTTGATGCTGATGATGGGCGCCAAATACTCTTCAAACCAGTCTTGTTCGGTGGCATCGACCAACTGCGCGCCTGCCACTTGAGACAGAATGGCTTTGGACTTTGCACAGCAACGCATTTCGACGCCTTTGTCCGCATAGATTTTGCCGATGAGTGGCAAGAACTCTGCCGCCACACCTTGTGCGACCAAAAGGCCTTCACTGGCGTTACACGGGCTGTATTTATTTGTCTTGGCGTTGTCGGCCACGCTGACGGCCATGCGCACATCGCAAGGATCGTCCACGTAGGTATGGCAGTTGCCATCGAGGTGTTTGATGACTGGGACCTTGGCCTCTCGGCTGATGCGCTCAATCAAACTTTTGCCGCCCCGTGGAATGATGACGTCAACATACTCGGGCAGGGTTATCAAATGGCCAACCGCTTCACGGTCGGTGGTTTGAACCAATTGCACAGCATCAGCAGGCAAGCCTGACGCTGTCAAAGCTTGTTGCACCAAGAGCGCCAGTGCCTTGTTAGATTCGATGGCTTCTGAGCCACCTCGCAAAATGCACGCATTGCCACTTTTGATCGACAAACTGGCCGCTTCAATGGTGACGTTGGGCCGACTTTCGAAAATCATGCCAAACACGCCTATGGGCACGCGCATTTGACCGACCCGAATGCCGCTGGGCTGCTGTTTCATGCCAATGATTTCACCAATGACGTCGGGCATGGCAGCCAATTGCTCACAGCCCTCTGCGCAGGTGGCCAAGACTTCGGGGCTCAAGCGCAATCGATCCACCATGGGCATCGCCAAGCCGGCCGCTTCGGCGCGTGCAAGGTCCTTGGCGTTGTCCGCTTGCAAGGCTTGTGTGTTATCACGAAGCAAAGCCGCCAAACGTTTGAGGGCTTGGTTTTTAGAGGACGTTGAGGCCCGGGCCATGGCGGCAGATGCCGTTTTGGCGCGTTGACCCAAAGCCGTGACTTGGTCTTTCACCGAACCGTGCAAAACGTCGGCAGCTTGGGGGGATGTAGATAAAGGCGCGTTCATAGCCGCATTTTCGCACTCTTGCGAGCAGATGTGGCAATTGAGATCAAGACTTTGCTGAACAAGCGCTTGAAACCCGAAAAGCCAATCTTTGCAAGGCCTGCCATGGGTCGGTGGGCCAGTCCGCCACTTTCAGACCCTTGACGATGCCATCGGCCTGATGCGCGTTTTGCAACAATTGCGCCAAACGCGCCGGGGAAAGCCTTGGCAAAACGCGTTCAAACAACTTCTCCCGGACCCCCCAAATGCGCTGTTCTCGCAAGGCCATTGGCAATGGGCGGCCCTCGGCCATGGCATCTTTCACCCGCTTGAGGGCCCGGATGTCTTCGGCCAAGGCGTAATGCACCAAAACCGCCGCCTCACCTTCAGCCTGCAAGCCATCTAACATGCGCTGGACCCGCGCCATTTGCCCAGACAACACCGCCTCTGACAACTTGAAGACGTCGTAGCGAGCCACATTCAGAACTGCGCTTTCAACCTGCTCAAGGGTCAGCTCACCTTCTGGGTACAGCAAGCCCAATTTTTGAATTTCTTGATGTGCCGCCAGTAAATTGCCTTCAACGCGGTCTGCGAAGAATTGCAAACAGGTTTGACCTTCTTGACCCTGCACGACACTTTGATGTTGCAACTTCAATCGTTGCGCAATCCATTGCGGTAACTGCGAACGGTCAAGGCTGTCAATTTGCAAGGTGGCCCCATATTGATCTAGAGCGCCAAACCATGCACCCTTTTTGGTGGCCGCATCTAAACGCGGCAAGATGAAAAGCGTCAAGGTGCTTTCATTGCCCTGTGCACTTTGCGCCAATTGCTGAATCATGGGGCTGCCCTCTTTGCCGGGCTTGCCAGAGGGAATGCGAATCTCCAAAATTTGGCGTTCTGCAAATAGGCTCATAGAGCCGCCGGCCGCCAACACCACACTCCAATCAAAGTGTGCGCCCGCAACCACATGAACACTGCGTTCTGTAAATCCTTGGGTACGCGCTTCCGCACGAATCGCGTCTGCCGCCTCTTGAACCAACAGCGCTTCATCACCGTGGAGGGCGTACAAGCTGCGCAAACCTTTTTGCAAATGCGCTTGGAGTTGGGGCAGGGCCAATTGCATGAATCAAAGATTTGAGAAAAGGAAGGTTTGCAAAATTCTGATCAAACGATCACATCGTTTTCACGACCGCTAAGCGACGCATGATCTGTTGCACGATGTCAATTTGCATGTCGCGGTACAACATATTTTCTTCAATTTCTTTGGCCAGTACGGCAGATTCCAAGAAACTTAAATCACGCTGCTGTTGCAATTCAACTTCAGGAATCAGGACCACACCCTGGGGCGTGCGCAAGCGAAATTTAACGCGCAGGCGCAATTGCAATTCACGCACTTGGCCCGAAGCGTTCAAGCCGACCACCACCCGCTCCCGCACTTCAGACATCACATCCAAAACCGCTTCAGCAGAGGCCATCTCCTTGGGCTCGGTCAGCATTTTCAATTCGGCGTTGGTCGCCAATGTTCGGCGAAGGTCCTTTGCCAATTCTGATTGACGAGGCACGATCAGAAACAAAGACTTGAATGGAAGTGATGCACTTTGGCGCAACTGAAAACCGCAACCCGCCAGACCCAAAGCGGACAGGCCGCCCACACCCATGGCAGCCCAAAGCGTGCGCAAAGCGTGTCGGCGGTGTGTGAGGGACATGGCGTTCAATTCTTTAGCTGGTTTTCAATTAAAGGACCACATTCACCAACCGGCCAGGCACCACAATGATTTTCTTGGGTGCCGCGCCCGCGGCTTGCTTGGTCACTTGCTCGTGGGATGCCGCTGCTTGTTCAATGGCCGCCTTGTCAGCATTGGCAGACACCGTGAGGGAGCCGCGCAGCTTGCCGTTGATCTGCAACATGAGTTCAATCTCGTCGCGCTGCAATGCGGTGTCGTCCACGGTCGGCCAAGCCACATCGAGCAAATCGCCTTGGCTTGCGCCGTAGCCCAACTCGTTCCACAACTGAAAAGCCAAGTGCGGGCAAGCGGGGTACATGACGCGCAGCAAGATGGAATAGCACTCGGCCAGAGCAGCGTTGTCGTTGACATCTTTGGAGGCAGCGAGCGGAGAATCTTCCAGCGTGTTGAGCATCTTCATGAG
>JBIKOZ010000154.1:0-5051 GCA_044357745.1 Limnohabitans sp.
AGGTTTACCAGGCATTCAAAAGGAGGGTTGTGATGGCCTGATTACCAGCGCGCGCTGGGTGTTGCACCGCATGCCCGATCACACGCGCACGGTCTGCATGGAGTTCTTTGGCAATGCCAAGGACGCTGTGCCCAGCATTGTCGAAATCAAAGATTACATGTTCGCCGAGCAAAAGCGTTCAGGCGTGTTGCTGGCCGGCTTAGAGCATTTGGACGACCGCTATTTGAGGGCGGTTGGTTACACCACCAAGTCCAAGCGCGGTGGTTTCCCCAAGATGCTTTTGTTGGCTGATATTGCGGGAGACAACGCGGACGATGTGGCCAAAGTCACCTCTGAAGTGGTGCGCATTGCCAACTCTCGCAGCGGCGAAGGCTTCGTCGCCATCAGCCCTGAAGCGCGCAAAAAGTTTTGGCAAGATCGTAAGAAAACAGCGGCCATCAGTCGCCATACGAATGCCTTCAAAGTCAATGAAGACGTGGTTATTCCTTTGCCCCGCATGGCAGAGTACACCGACGGCATTGAGCGCATCAACATTGAACTTTCCATGCGCAACAAAATCAAGTTGTGCAATGAGTTGGAGCATTTCTTAAGCAAAGGTAATTTGCCTTTGGGCAAAGACGAGGACACCAGCGCCATTGCCTCTGCCGAATTGTTGGAAGATCGTGTGTCGCAGGCTTTGGCCGTGGTGCGTGATGTTCGTGACTTGTGGCAGGGTTGGTTGCAGGGCGTGGAGAGCTTGTTTCCCCAACTGCAAGACCACACTTTGCGCGCCAGCTGGAAAACACAAATCAAGGCACCTTTTCAAACCATTTTTTCGGGTGCAGCGTTCCAGCCCATTTTTGACGAATGTGTGGCCATTCACAAGCGCGTGCTCAAGGGCCGCGTCTGGGTGGCCTTGCACATGCATGCAGGTGACGGCAATGTCCACACCAACATCCCCGTCAACTCCGACGACTACCTCATGTTGCAAACCGCGCATGAAGCGGTGGCGCGCATCATGGTGCTGGCGCGAAGCCTGGACGGCGTCATTTCGGGCGAGCACGGCATTGGCATTACCAAGTTGGAATTTTTAACGGATGCTGAGTTAAAGCCATTTGCCGATTACAAACAACGCATTGACCCTGAAGGCCGGTTCAATAAGGGCAAGTTGATGCGCCAGGCGCAAGGGTCTGATGGCGCGATCATTCATGCCGACTTGACCAACGCCTACACCCCCAGCTTTGGTTTGATGGGCCACGAGTCGCTCATCATGCAGCAGTCTGACATTGGCGCCATTGCCGACAGTATGAAAGATTGTTTGCGTTGCGGTAAATGCAAACCGGTGTGCGCCACCCATGTGCCCCGCGCCAACTTGCTCTACAGCCCGCGCAATAAAATTTTGGCCACGTCATTGTTGGTCGAAGCCTTCTTGTACGAAGAGCAGACACGTCGCGGTGTGTCCATCAAGCATTGGCAAGAATTTGAAGATGTGGCCGACCATTGCACCGTTTGCCATAAGTGCCTCTCACCTTGCCCTGTCAAAATTGACTTCGGTGATGTCTCGATGAACATGCGCAATTTGCTGCGCAAGATGGGCAAGAAAACATTCCGTCCTGGCAATGCCGCGGCCATGTTCATGTTGAACGCGACCAACCCTGACACCATCAAACTGGCGCGTGCTGGCATGGTGGGAGTGGGTATGAAAGTGCAGCGTATCGCCCACGACTTGCTCAAAACCTTTGCGCGAAAGCAAACTAAAGCGCCGCCTGCCAGCATTGGTGCCGCGCCCATCAAAGAGCAAATCATTCACTTCATCAACAAAAAGATGCCAGGTGGCTTGCCCAAGAAAACGGCGCGAGCTTTGCTCGACATTGAAGATCAAGATTACGTGCCCATTATTCGCAATCCGAAGACCACCACCTCCGAGACGGAAGCTGTGTTCTACTTTCCCGGTTGTGGCTCAGAACGCTTGTTCAGCCAAGTGGGCTTGGCCACCCAGGCCATGCTCTGGCATACCGGTGTTCAAACGGTTTTGCCGCCGGGTTATTTGTGCTGCGGCTACCCCCAAAAGGGCAGCGGTCAGTTTGACAAGGCCGAAAAAATCATCACCGACAACCGGGTCTTGTTCCACCGCGTGGCCAACACCCTGAACTACTTGGACATCAAAACAGTGGTGGTCAGTTGCGGCACCTGCTATGACCAGTTGCAGGGCTATGAATTTGACAAAATTTTCCCAGGCTGCCGAATCATTGACATCCATGAGTACTTGCTGGAAAAAGGCATGACACTCAGCAACAACGGCGCCTACCTGTATCACGATCCTTGCCACAGCCCCATGAAGTTGCAAGACCCCATGAAGACCGTCAAGTCGTTGTTGGGCCCGCAGGTTTTGAAATCGGATCGTTGCTGCGGCGAGTCAGGCACATTGGGTGTGTCTCGCCCCGACATTGCCACGCAAGTGCGTTTTCGCAAAGAAGAAGAAATACTTCAAGGTGAAGCGCAAATGCGGGCAAGTGGCATGGTGGGTGAAAAAGAAAACATCAAGGTTTTGACCAGCTGCCCTAGCTGTTTGCAAGGTTTGACACGCTTTGGTGACGATTTGAAAAATGGCTTGTTGGAAGCCGATTACATCGTGGTGGAAATGGCCAAGCACATCTTGGGCGAGCAATGGATGCCAGAATATGTGGCCGCTGCCAATGCCGGTGGCATTGAACGCGTGTTGGTTTGATCTCAGTTTCACGAAAGATTGCCTCATGGCCGGATTGACACCAGGCTCACCAACGCCAGAAGCTTTGACGCTGCACGAGAAAAGTCGTGTCCTCGAAATTAGTTTTTCGGACGGTCAAACGTTTCGGATTCCTTTTGAGTTAATGCGTGTTTATTCCCCCTCGGCTGAGGTGCAAGGCCATGGGCCTGGACAAGAGATTTTGCAAACGGGTAAGCGCCTTGTGGACGTCGTTGATTTGACCCAAGTTGGCAATTACGCAGTCCAACCCGTTTTCTCGGATGGGCACAACACGGGTATTTTTTCTTGGAATTACCTGTACAAGTTGGGCGCTGAGCAAGACAGCCTTTGGACCCAGTACACAAACCGACTCCACGCTGCCGGCATGCAACGAGATGACGACATGTCGGTTGCCGCTGGTGCTTCTTGCGGCCATTCACATTGAGGATGTTCAAAACATGAGTTCAACCCATTTCGGCTTTAAAACCGTTGATGCGCAAGAAAAAGCCAAGCATGTCCGCGGCGTTTTCGACTCCGTGGCGTCCAAATACGACATCATGAATGACCTCATGTCGGTGGGTCTGCACAGGGTGTGGAAGTCATACACCGTGCAAGTTGCCAACTTGAAAGAGGGCGATCAGGTGTTGGACATTGCCGGTGGAACGGGCGATTTAGCCCTGGCCTTCTCTAAAAAAGTGGGGTCCAGTGGCCGCGTGTTTCACACCGATATCAATGAGGCCATGCTACGAACAGGGCGTGACAGGCTGGTGAACGAAGGGGTGGTGTTGCCCACGATGGTCTGTGATGCCGAAAAGTTGCCTTTTCCCGACCATCATTTCAATGTGGTCAGTGTGGCATTTGGCCTGCGCAATATGACGCACAAAGACCTGGCCTTGAAAGAAATGTGCCGTGTGCTCCAACCTGGCGGCAAGTTGCTGATTTTGGAGTTCTCCAAAGTCGCCAAGCCCTTGGAAAAAGCATATGACTGGTATTCCTTCAATATCCTGCCCAAATTGGGCAAGTGGGTGGCCGGTGATGATTCGAGCTACAGGTACTTGGCCGAATCAATTCGGATGCATCCTGGGCAAGAGGAACTGAAAGCCCTTATGAAAAATGCCGGATTTGGACATGCCGAATTTCACAATTTGAGTGCTGGGGTGGTAGCCTTGCATCTGGGTATCAAATGTTGATTTATTTTTTCTGAACTTCTCGGAGACAAAGTGACTAAATTTTTCGGCTTCATCTTTACATTGGTTTTGGTTTTCAGCACCTTGAACGCTGAGGCGGCTCGCCGTATGGGCAGCGGAAAATCTGTGGGACAACAGTCTGGCAATGTGACGCAACGTGAGGCTGTTAAGCCCGGCGCACCTGGCCAAGCCGCTGCGCCCGCAAAACCCGCCACTCCTGCCGCAGCCCCCGCCGCCGCTAAACGTCCATGGGGCGCCATGTTGGGTGGTTTGGCTGCAGGTCTAGGTTTGGCCTGGTTGGCGAGCAGCTTGGGCATGGGCGAAGCCTTTGGCAACATGTTGATGTTTGCATTGTTGGCCATGCTTGCAGTCGGTGTGATCGGCTACTTCTTGCGTTCACGAAAATCTGTAGCGGCGAATCAAGATGGCTTGGCCTACCAAGGCGCAGGACAATCTGCTGAGGCACCTGCTACGTTGCGCCAATACAACCCTGAAAAAGTGGGCAATGATGCTTCTGCGCGTCCCTGGGAGTCGCAAGACACCCGTTTTGACGCAAGTCCTGCAGCCAACCCGCAGTCGGGTGGTTCTATGATCGGATCCGCCATTGGCGGTTCAGCCGCCCACACCGCGTTTCAAGGTTCGCAGAGCTGGGGTGTTCCAGAAGGTTTCGACAGTGTCAGCTTTGTTGAGGCCGCCAAGCGAAACTTCATCACCCTGCAAGAATCTTGGGATCGCGCCGACATGGGCTCGCTCAAGGCCATGATGACCGATGGCATGTTCTCTGAAATCAACAGCCAATTGGCAGAGCGTGAAGCTAATTTCCCCGGACAACCCAATAAAACCGAAGTGGTTAAGTTGGACGCTCAGTTGCTGGGCATTGAAGAGTTGCCCGAGGTTTACATGGCCAGTGTTGAATTCAATGGCATCATCCGTGAAGAGCCTGATTCTGCGCCAAGTCCTTTCCGTGAAGTTTGGAACATGACCAAACTCAGAAATGGCAACAGCGGTTGGCTGGTCGCAGGCGTACAAGCCCTGCAATAATTTAAAGACATTCTGTGTGAAGGGCTGGCACGGGTCAGTCTTTCGGGAATAATTGGGGACTATGGCAACACAGTCCCCTTTTTCTTTCGTGGGCGAAGCGCTCGAGCAATTCGTCACAC
>JBIKOZ010000155.1:0-5043 GCA_044357745.1 Limnohabitans sp.
ATGTGATGCTGGGCAAGATGTGCAAAGAGCAATTGGTACCGAAACCACCAAGAGGCTATTGGGCCAATCTTGGTTCGGATAAAAAGAGGGTGGTCTATGTCAGACCCGAGCTACCCGACTTGTTTCAAAAGAAGAATGATTTCAATCAGTGGGTGCTGGATGACTACAAACTGCGTGAGTCATTGCGCACTGACAAGTTTGAACCAGAAGATTTGAACGATCCTGTTCGCGAGCCACCTCCATCTTTCATGGAGACGCTTCTCGAGTTTCGAGAACGAATGAGCGGTGTGATGCCAGTACTTCCAAACATGGAAGCATTCAAAGTGATGCATCCCCTTATACGAACTATCAATGAAGCAGATCTGCAACTTGAAGAAGCTCACAAAAAAGATCGCTGGGCAGCCAGCCCACAGTTTCGAACGCTTCAAGGGCGCCTGCAGCTCAGACTATTCAATGTGTTTGTCAATTGCTTTCAAGTTCTGGGCTTTGAGCCATCAGTCAGGGGCCGTAAATACTTGGTGTTTAGCGCGCGCGTATTTGACCAACCTAAAAAGTTCAATGTGTTTCTCAAGCACTACACCCCAAGTGCTGCAGAGATGAGGCGCTTTAAAACCACCAAGCGAACGACTTATTGTTTTGCTTGGACAGAAGATGATGAAGAGGTCACGCGAGGTAAGAACTATTACGAGTTTGAGGAACTCTCAGCTGAATCGGTGAAGACTGTAGTTCTAGATCTGCTGGTGAAGAGGGAGGAGGGGTACAGGCGGTCTGTATTTTCCGAACACTCGTACAACGTTAGAGCACGAAACGAAGCCATTGAAATGAAACAGCGCAGAGCTGAGAAGTTGGTTGAATTGAGAGAACAGGCGAACGTGCAATTGATGGAAACGAGAACCAATTTGCTGAGTCAGGCGATTGAGCGGATGCAGTACGCAGATCAAATCCGAAAGTTGATTAATGGAGTCAAAGAAAAATCTAGTAACCAAGTTGTTTCAAAGGAACTAGATAGATGGGCAGCTTGGGCAGTTGAGCAGGCAGAAGCAATAGACCCCTGTGCAAAAAATCGAGAAGAAACAGAAGCGTGGATTCAGAGTTTTAGGTTGGCGTAAAGCTAGGCGGTGATTAAGTTGCAATTGAATGTTTTTCCTAATTCAATCAAATAGTCTAGATCAGGACCCTTGGTCACTCAGGCCGGTATCAGAGCGCCCAGAATCTGGACGTTAGCGGTGCTCTGGACGGGTAGGGGGTGTTCAGAGTTAGTGCAAGTTTGAATTTAGAGCTTGGTTCAATTCCTGGTGGGCCCACCAAATTGAAAGCCACTAATTTTTAAAGTCAGTGGCTTTTTTTCATGGAAGAGTCGTAGTGCAATTAAAAATAGTGAATTGTGATTTCTGGAGCTTCCTAGCGTCTTATCCCGTGTTCCTCAGTCCGGCTGCAATCCCGTTGATGGAGAGGTGGATGCCACGTTGAACACGTTCGTCTGCCTTGCCATCGCGAAAACGTCGAATCAGTTCAACCTGCAGATGATGCAGTGGGTCGATGTAGGGGAAGCGATGGCGAATGGACCGGGCCAGCGCAGGATTATTAGCCAAACGGTGTTTTTCGCCTGTGAGGAGTGTCATGGCATCGGCAGTCCGGTGCCATTCGGCTTCGATGGCCGTAAAAATCTTTTTTCTCAATTTGGTGTCGGTTACCAGTTCGCTGTAACGAGAAGCCAGAGCCAAGTCGCTTTTAGCCAAGGCCATGTCCATGTTGGAGAGCAGGGTCTTGAAGAAGGGCCATTGCTTGACCATTTTTTGCAGCAAAGCCAATGCTGCTTTGCGCTCTTTGTCAGTGGGGCGGTCTAGAAACTTGTCTACTGCCGAACCAAAACCAAACCATCCTGGTAATGTCAGTCGGCATTGGCCCCAACTAAAGCCCCAAGGGATTGCGCGCAAATCTTCAATTTTTTGATTGGCTTTGCGTGAGGCTGGTCGGGAGCCAATGTTGAGCTCGGCAATTTCTCGAATGGGGGTGGCCTCAAAGAAGTAATCGTTAAAGCCTTCAGTTTCATAAACTAAGTGGCGGTAGGCGTCCATACTGGCCTGAGAAAGCAGTGTCGCAGTTTCCAAAAAGTTGCGAGCTGCTGGCTTGGTAGGTTGCAACAAAGTGGCTTCCAAAGTGGCAGCCACCAAGGTCTCTAAATTTCGCCTACCAATTTCGGGGTTAGCATATTTAGAGCCAATTACCTCACCTTGCTCGGTCAGTCTAATTTGACCTCTAACTGTGCCCGGAGGTTGCGCCAAGATGGCTTGGTAACTGGGGCCACCGCCGCGGCCGACTGTGCCACCACGGCCATGAAACATGCGCAGTTGAATTTTGTGACTGCTGGCCAGTCGGTCGAAGTCTTCGGCCAAAGCCACTTCTGCGCGGTACAGCTCCCAATTGCTGGTGAAAATGCCGCCGTCTTTGTTGCTGTCTGAATATCCCAACATGATGTCTTGCTCGGCACCTGAGCGCTGTACCAAATTGGCAATGCCAGGTAAGGCGTAGAACTCGCGCATGATGCTGGCGGAGTTGCGCAAGTCTTCGATGGTTTCGAACAAAGGCACCACTATCAAATCAACCTGGGCGATGTGATCCAATGTGCCGCGCATCAAGCCCAGTTCTTTCTGCAGCAGCAAGACCTCCAACAAGTCACTCACGCTTTCAGTGTGGCTGATGATGTAGTGTCGAATGGCTTCTGCGCCGTAACTTCCGCGCGCCACACGGGCGGCCTCAAAAATGGCCAATTCAGAAAGGGCATGTTCTGAATAAGTGGCCCCAGGAATGCGCAAAGGCCTTGCTTCATTGAGCATTGCCATTAACAGCATGCGCTTACTTTTTTCATCAAGCGCCGCGTAATCTTTTTCTACCCGCGCTGTCGCCAATAATTCGCAGATTACTTTTTCGTGTTGGTCTGAGCCTTGTCGCAAGTCAACGGTTGCCAAATGGAAGCCAAATACTTCCACTGCACGAATCAGTGGGTCAAGTCGTTGAGCAGCCAAAGTTTTTGCATGATGGCTTTGCAAGGATGTTTGAATGATTTTCAAATCTGCGAGAAAGCTGCTGGCGTTTAGGTAAGGATTTTGTGGCGCTACCGCATGCCTGGCTGCATCACCGTCTGTCAATGATTTAAGTGTGGCTGCCAATCGAGCATACATTCCAGTGAGAGCGCGCCTGTAGGGTTCGTCCACCCGGTGTACGTTGGTGTCTGGCGATTTTTCTGCCAAGGCTTTCATGGCGGGTGGAAAATCAACCAACATCGCCGACAAAGACAACTCACTTCCCAAAAAATGCACTTCAGTGAGGTAGTGGCGCAAAGCCACTTCTGCCTGTCTTTTTAGCGCGTGTTGCAGGGTTTGTGCGTTGACATTGGGGTTGCCGTCGCGGTCGCCGCCTATCCACTGACCCATGCGCAAGAAAGGCGCTAAAGGATACGTGCCCAATGCTTCTTCCAATGCAGCATATATTTTGGGAATTTCGCGTAGAAAAGTTGACTCGTAGTAGCTTAAAGAATTTTCAATTTCATCGGCAACTGTAAGCTTCGAAAAGCGCAGCAAGCGCGTTTGCCAAAGTTGCATGACACGTGCGCGCATGCGTTGTTCGTTGGCCGCCAACTCTTTGGGCGTTAATGCGTCCTTTACGGCGTTCACCACGGCTGCACGTGCTTTGATTTCATCGCGTTCGTTCAACAAATGTGCAATGTCACGTTCGGCACTCAAAATGCTTTGTCGCTGCACTTCTGTCGGATGGGCGGTCAGGACCGGTGACACAAAGCTATGGGCCAAGGTTTCTGAAATGATTTTGGGCGTAATGCCCGCCCAACGCAGCCGTTGCAGCGCAACTTCAATGCTGCCCTCGTGGGCGTCACCCGCACGCTCATGAATTGCGCGTCTGCGAATATGATGTCTGTCTTCCGCCAAATTGGCCAAGTGGCTGAAATAAGTAAAGCCGCGAATCACGCTGACGGCGTGGTCGCCCGGCAAGCTCTTGAGTAGTTTTTTCAAAGATTTGTCGGCATCTTGATCGGAATCCCGCCTAAAAGCCACAGACAGTTTGCGAATTTTTTCAATCAATTCGAAAATCTCGCCGCCTTCCTGCTCTCGAATAACATCCCCCAAAAGGCGGCCCAAAAAGCGGATGTCCTCAACTAAAGGGCGTTCGTTGTCGCGAGAATTGCGTTTCAGAGTAGGAATTATTGTGTTTGGCATGACAAAGTGATTATTCATCTTTTGCGCCTAGTGGGCGCCCAGAATACGACTCTCGGAGTTCCCTTTGTTGAAATTACTAAGTGTCTCTATCAACTTGCGCTGAACGAGCTCTCTGCTTGGAAAGTCGGCACTTGTTCGCGCCACTCCGACGACCAGTCCGCCAACTTCGGGTACGGGAACGGAGCTTAGGAGTTGAACGTACAGAAAATGAGCAACTGTTCTAACCTCGCCCTGGGGTAATTCTGCAAGCAAGCGCACACCAGAAACGCCCGGTGTCAACCCTTCAAACTGTGAACCAAGCACATAAGCTTGAAATGGACTCACTAATAGTGCTGACGCGTTGAAGCCGTATGCAATACACCCGACCGCCAGCCTACTGCCTCGCAGGTCCGCGGTAAATACTGTTTCACCAGTTTGGTCACGCAAATAGCGAACCAGCGGAGGTAGGCGTTGTGCTGAGATTTCATACCCCAGCGCATTCAAAGCTGCCTGCTGGGGGAGCATGCCGAGCAGTAGATAGCCGCTCTCGTCCCGCGCCAAACAAGAAAGGCGCTCAAGCTCGGCGACAGCCAAATAGGTTGAACTGATTGGTAGTTGAAGGCGAGCCGCCACTTCGTAGGCTGTGCGAATGGGCTCGCGTGAAACCAGTGACAAGATGTCGCGAAAGCGGTGGGCCGATTCGGTGGCGGTAGGGCTCGTCATCGTGTGGCGCGCTTCATTCCCAGAATATGGCCGGCAGGGATCCATCCCGAGGCGTGCACATAGTCGTCGCTTCTGTCCCAGCGCACTTTTTCCTCGGCGAGCATGTCTG
>JBIKOZ010000156.1:0-5042 GCA_044357745.1 Limnohabitans sp.
ATGCCAGACATGGCGGCTTTCAGTTCATCGACAGCGTCATAAATGATGTTGTAGTAATTGATACTCACACCATTGCTTTCGGCTTGTTTGCGCGCACCGGCATCGGCCCGAACATTGAAGCCAATCACAACCGCCTTGGAAGCAATGGCCAAATTGATATCGGACTCACTGATACCACCCACCGCGGCGTAGACCAATTGAACTTTGATCTCGTCGGTAGACAGTTTGAGCAAAGAGGCGGCCAATGCTTCTTGAGAGCCTTGCACGTCTGCTTTGACAATGATGGGCAAAGTTTTGACTTCGCCAGCACTCATGTCTGTGAACATGTTTTCCAACTTAGCAGCTTGCTGCTTGGCCAGTTTGGTATTGCGGAATTTGCCGGCACGGTAAGTGGCAATTTCACGGGCGCGACGTTCGTCATTGAGCACCATGAATTCGTCACCCGCTTGTGGCACTTCAGTCAAACCTTGGATCTCTACAGGAATGGAGGGGCCTGCAGTTTTGATGGCCTTGCCGTTTTCGTCCAACATGGCTCTTACACGGCCAAATGTTTGGCCTGCCAACACCACATCGCCTGTTGACAAGGTGCCCGACTGAACAAGGATCGTGGCGACAGGACCACGACCTTTGTCCAAACGCGCTTCAATGACCAAGCCTTTGGCCGCTGCGGCCACCGGCGCCCTGAGTTCAAGAACTTCAGCTTGCAGCAAAACTTGCTCTAGCAAAGCATCAATACCAGCGCCAGTTTTAGCGGAGACACCCACGAAAGGTGATTCACCACCAAACTCTTCAGGCACCACTTCTTCAGCCACCAATTCGCCCTTGACTCGGTCAAGGTTGGCATCAGGCTTATCGATCTTGTTAATGGCAACAACGATAGGTACACCCGCTGCCTTGGCGTGCTTGATGGCCTCTTTGGTTTGCGGCATCACGCCATCATCGGCGGCAACCACCAAGATGACGATGTCGGTGGCTTGTGCGCCACGTGCACGCATGGCCGTGAAGGCCTCGTGACCAGGTGTGTCCAAAAAGGACACCATGCCACGTGCTGTTTCTACGTGATAGGCACCAATGTGCTGAGTGATACCCCCGGCTTCACCAGAGGCCACTTTGGCACGGCGGATGTAGTCAAGCAATGAAGTTTTTCCATGATCGACGTGACCCATAACAGTCACAACCGGCGCGCGCGGCAACAAAGGCGCATCACTTTGCGACACTTCTTCATCGGTAAATGCTTCAGGATCGTCCAATGCAGCAATGACCGCCTTGTGACCCAACTCTTCAACCAAAATCATGGCAGTGTCTTGGTCCAAGGGCTGATTGATGGTGACCATCTGTCCCAGTTTCATCAATTGCTTGATGACTTCAGAGGCCTTAATGGCCATCTTGTGAGCCAATTCGGCCACTGTGATGGTTTCTGGGACGTGCACTTCAATGACGCGCGCTTCCACTGGCGCGTGTTGGAATGGCTTTCTTTTTAGTCGCAGGATCGCCTGCCCAGCTAGAGGACAACTTGGCTGACTTAACTTCCTTGTTGGCGCCTGGGGCGGCATCCTTGGGCTCTGCCACCGCGGGTGCGCGCTTGGAAACTGCACCTGGAACTTGGGCCGGTTTGTGGAGCGTGCCCTTTGCAGATTTGGGGTCGGCCTTTGGGACTTCTTTGGCAGGCGCCTTTTTTGCAGGCCCGCTCATCATGGCCCGAATGGCTTCCGCTTCTGCCAAGGCTTTGTTGCGGCGCTGGTTTAAATCTATCTCGCGTGCAGCTTCATCCGCAACAATGGCCTGGGCTTCTTGTTCGGCTTGATCTTCTGCGGCTTTTTTCTTCGCAACTTTATTGGCAATCACTGCATTTTCAGCATTGACTCGTTCAGCCTCAGCAGACAGCGCTATAGAAGGGTCAACGGGTTTTGAAGCAGCGTTGATGCTGTCGGCTTCTTGTTGGGCTGCTGCGGCTTTTGCACTGCGTACCGCTGCCGCTTTACTGGCAACTTGCTCAACTGATGGCGCATCAGCAACATCAGAATTAGATGCAGCCGTGGTTTGAGAAATTTTGGCTTCTTCGCGTCTTGCCAATTCTTTGGCTTCACGGTCGCGGCGTTTTTCTGCCAGCTCTTCTTCTTGACGACGCAAAAGTTCTGCTTGACTGCGCGCTTCTTCTTCTCGACGTGCCAATTCGGCATGATCAATGAGGGGGGCAGCAGGCTCAGCAACTGATGACCCACTCGCCTCTACTTCATCGTCACGCTTGATGAATGTTCGCTTTTTGCGCACTTCGACTTGAATGGTACGAGCTTTACCAGAGGCGTCAGCTTGTTTAATTTCACTGGTGGATTTTTTCACCAAGGTAATTTTTTTACGCTCGCCTGTGGCTGTCCCGTGGCTGATTTGCAAAAAGCTCAAAAGCATCTGCTTGTCAGTCTCAGTCAGTGCATCTGACACTGCTGATTTTTCGACGCCTGCTGAGCGCAATTGCTCAAGCAGAATGTCGGGTGATTTTTTGAGTTCGCTAGCGAACTCGGCGACAGTATTACTGGACATATGGGGTTCTAGCCTCCTTGAATTAGGCCTGACCAGTGAACCAATGTTCACGGGCTTTCATGATCAGGGCGGTGGCTTCACCATCGGGTTGTCCGGTGATGTCGGTGAGTTCGTCGGTGGCCAAATCGGCCAAGTCATCGCGTGTATGAACACCTGCTTCGACCAGCTTGGCAATCAATTCTGGCGTCAAGCCTTCCAAGTCGCGCAAGTCTTGTGAAACATCTTCAACGCTCTCTTCACGAGCAATTTCCAATGTCAACAAAGCGTCTTTGGCACGCGTACGAAGTTCGTTCACAGTGTCTTCGTCAAAACTTTCGATCTCCAGCATTTCTTGAATGGGCACATAAGCCACCTCTTCCAAGCTGGTGAAACCTTCTTCAATGAGAATGTCAGCAATTTCTTGGTCGACATCGAGTTTTTCCATGAACAAGGCGCGAATACCGGTGGTTTCTTCGGCTTGCTTTTGGGCTGACTCAGCGGCGTCCATGATGTTGATCTTCCAACCAGTGAGGTCGGAAGCCAAACGTACGTTTTGACCACCACGGCCAATGGCGATGGCCAAGTTTTCTTCGTCAACGACCACGTCCATGGCGTGTTTTTCTTCATCAACCACAATCGATTGCACATTGGCAGGTGCCAATGCGCCGATCACGAACTGCGCTGGATCTTCGCTCCACAAAACAATGTCAACGCGTTCGCCAGCCAACTCGTTGGTGACGCCGTTGACACGTGTACCGCGCACACCGACGCAGGTACCGATAGGGTCAACTCGTTTGTCGTGAGACAACACGGCGATCTTGGCGCGTGAACCTGGGTCGCGGGCGCAAGATTTAATTTCTAACAAACCTTGCTCAATCTCGGGCACTTCTTGACGGAAGAGCTCCATCATGAACTCGGGTGAAGAACGAGACAAGATAATGGGCGCACCGCGCAATGTCAGATCAACTTCCATGATCATGGCACGCACTCGATCCCCATTTCGCAAATTCTCTTTGGGGATCATTTCATTGCGACGCAGGCGGCCTTCTACACGACCGGCTTCAACAATGATGTCGCCTTTGTCCATGCGTTTGACAGTGCCAACCAGTATTTTTTCACCACGCGCCATGAACTCATTGAGTAACATTTCACGCTCAGCGTCGCGAATCTTCTGCAAGATCACTTGTTTGGCCGCCATCGCGCCAATGCGACCGATGGGCAAAGACTCTACCGATTCTTCGATGTATTCATCGACTTCAATGTCAGAAATTTGCTCAATGGCTTCAAACAGCAAAATCTCCTGGTCGGGCAACTGCAGGCCCGCTTCATCTGGCACCACGTGCCAGCGGCGGAAAGTTTCGTAGTTTCCGCTGTCGCGGTCGATGGCCACACGAATGTCCACGTCGCCTTCATAAATCTTTTTGGTGGCTTGCGCCAAGGCTGATTCAACGGCACCAAACACAATGTCACGTTCTACGTTCTTTTCACGTGAGATGGCTTCAACCAACATCAACAGTTCGCGATTCATCTTATTTTTCTCCTAAGTCTATTTTGGGTTTTCTACCCTTGAAATCAACCACTGGCGCAAGACGCGCCTCTCTTAATTCGTCCAAAGTAAATCCTAAAACTTGCAGGGGCACTGGCAGGCGTTTTTTGCTGACACGTGCACCTGGCTTTGGCTCGGGCGCATCAGACCACACAATTTGCCAGCCCTCGCCAGCTTCCGCTTTTTCCAACGTACCTCGAAATTTTTTGCGAGTGGCATTGACCAAACCTGCCGCAGCTTCTCCGATGGGGGCTTTTAGCGTAATGTCAATCAATTCATCCTCAAAACGCGCCAAATCGCGATCGTTTTTAAGGGGCCGGTCAATGCCGGGCGATGACACTTCAAGTCGTCTGTATTCAACCCCGTCAACTTCTAAAGCAAACAACAACTGACGATTCACCTTTTCACAGTCTTCGACTGTGACGAAAGGAATTTCAAAACGATCAACACCTTCTTGCCAAGGGTTTTCAATGGTGATGCGCAACAAACCCCCAGCAGAGCGTTCAATCTCCACCAGTTCATAGCCCAAACCGGCTACGGTTTCTTCAACAATTTGCTGCAATGCCACGCGAATCAGGTCTTTTCTATTGTTTAAACATGTTTTTCAACACAAATTAACGAGGGGAAAAACCCTGCTCATTAATCGATCGGCCAAAAAAAACGGGCGGTGAAAACCCGCCCGTTTGGTCGTGAAGCTCGCATTCTAATCCATAAATCCTTGATTTGGAACGAATTTGTTGGGGAAAAGCGCCAATTAAGCCAGTGCCTGATTGAGTTTGGGCACCGCAGAAAGTAAGGATTTTGTATAAGAATCTTGCGGATTATTCAAAATTTGAGAAGCATCTCCAATTTCTACGATTTCCCCACCCTGCATGACCGCAATCTTGTCGGCCAAATAGGACACCACACCGATGTTGTGACTCACAAAAAGGTAACTCACCCCCAAGTTATTCTGTAATTCGCGCAGCAAATTCAAAAT
>JBIKOZ010000157.1:0-5039 GCA_044357745.1 Limnohabitans sp.
AAGTTTCATAGATTAACAACCCCTCTGGCGCAATCGATTCAAGAATTTGGGGAATGAGAGGGCGCCATAAATAATTGGTGACCAGCACCAGATCAAATTGTTGTCCAGTCAATGGCCACGGCCCATTTTCGATGTCGGCTTCAAGTACCTGGCCAAATTGCTGGGCCTCAGACAAAGCCTCAGGGGACCGGTCCACGCCAAGGCATTGATGCCCTAGGTTATGGAGGTACTGCATGTGCCTGCCAGCGCCACACGCCACATCTAAGACCCGAGCGTTGGGCTTGATGAGGTGCGACCAACGTGTTAACCAAGGGGAGGGGTCTTCTTTAACGGGCATCGGTTCAATTAAGGCCATTGAAATATTGATTGAATTGCAGTTTGCACCGCATGATGCCCGATTGTGTCGGTATTTGTGAAAATGAACTGTAAATTTATCCAGTACTTTGACGGAATTCACACTACAATCTGCGCCCATGGCTACTTCTACCTCCGCAAACTCATCTCCCGAATATGGCGAAGGCTCAATTCGAGTCCTCAAAGGACTAGAGCCCGTCAAACAACGCCCGGGCATGTACACCCGAACCGACAACCCTTTGCATGTCATTCAAGAGGTTCTCGATAACGCGGCCGACGAAGCCCTGGCCGGTCACGGTAAAAAAATCAAAGTGACACTGCATTCAGATGGCTCAGTGAGCATTGAAGACGACGGCCGAGGCATTCCATTTGGTTTGCATCCAGAAGAAAAAGCGCCTGTTATTGAGTTGGTGTTCACGCGACTTCATGCGGGCGGCAAGTTTGATAAGGGTAAGGGCGGTGCTTACAGTTTCTCGGGGGGCTTGCATGGGGTAGGTGTGAGTGTGACCAATGCCTTGGCCAAGCGGTTGGAGGCTACAAGCTACCGTGATGGTCAAGTGGCTGCATTGGCGTTTTCTGGTGGCGATGTCATTGAGCAACTTGTCACCCGCAAAGCCGGTGAGGGTGATCGCAAACAAGGCACGACCGTGCGGGTGTGGCCTGATGCCAAGTATTTTGAATCAAGTGTTCTGCCCATGGCCGACCTCACTCATTTACTGCGAAGCAAAGCGGTGCTCATGCCGGGCGTCACCGTGACATTGTTGAACGAAAAAACCAAAGAGACTCAAACTTGGCAATACAAAGCGGGTCTGCGCGATTACCTCATGCAAACCTTGAACGGCGACCCCGTTATTCCTTTGTTTGAAGGTGAAGGCTTTGCAGACAGCAACAACGACAGCTTTGCCGAAGGTGAAGGTGCCAGTTGGGCGGTTGCGTTTACGGAGGATGGGCAACCTGTTCGCGAGAGCTATGTCAACCTCATTCCCACCACTGCAGGTGGCACCCATGACAGCGGTTTAAGAGATGGCTTGTTCACGGCCGTCAAGAGTTTCATTGAGCTGCACAGTTTGTTGCCCAAAGGCGTGAAACTCATGCCTGAAGACGTTTTTGCTCGCGCCAGTTTTGTGTTGTCCGCCAAGGTCCTTGACCCTCAATTTCAAGGACAAATCAAAGAGCGCTTGAACTCCCGCGATGCGGTGCGTTTGGTGTCTAGCTTTGTGCGCCCTAGCCTGGAGTTGTGGCTCAACGAACACGTAGAGTACGGCAAGAAGTTGGCGGATTTGGCCATCAAGGCGGCTCAGTATCGACAAAAAGCGGGCCAAAAAGTTGAAAAGCGCAAGAGCTCTGGTGTGGCGGTTTTGCCCGGCAAACTCACCGATTGCGAAAGCAAGGACATAGCGCACAACGAAGTGTTTTTGGTCGAAGGCGACTCGGCGGGCGGCAGCGCCAAGATGGGCCGCGACAAAGAATGTCAGGCCATCTTGCCTTTGCGCGGCAAGGTGCTCAACACGTGGGAGGTCGATCGGGATCGCCTGTTTGCCAACAACGAAATTCACGACATCTCGGTGGCCATTGGTGTCGATCCGCATGGCCCCAACGACGCCCCCGATTTATCGGGTTTGCGTTATGGCAAGATTTGCATCTTGAGCGATGCCGACGTTGATGGCTCGCACATTCAAGTGCTGCTCTTAACGCTGTTTTTCCGTCACTTTCCCAAGCTCATTGAAACCGGCAATGTGTTTGTGGCACGTCCGCCCTTGTTCCGTGTGGATGCGCCTGCACGTGGCAAAAAACCAGCGGCCAAAATGTATGCATTGGACGATGGCGAATTACAAAGTATTTTGGACAAGCTGCGCAAAGATGGCGTGCGCGAGGGCGCATGGAGCATTAGCCGCTTCAAAGGCTTGGGTGAGATGAATGCAGAGCAGTTGTGGGAAACCACCTTGAATCCAGACACGCGCCGTTTATTGCCTGTGCAACTGGGCACTTTGAACTTTGCACAAACCGAAATTCTGATCACTCAATTGATGGGCAAGGGCGAAGCTGCAGCGCGCCGCGAACTGATGGAGTTGCACGGTGATGACATTGAAGTTGATATCTGAAGTGAAGATTTAAATTGAACAGAACATGAACGATCAACCCACCTTAGACCTTCAAAACAGCGAGTCCGATGACTCGCTGAATTTGGCCACGTATGCGCAGCGCGCTTACCTTGAATATGCATTGAGTGTGGTCAAGGGCCGTGCTTTGCCCGATGTGTGCGATGGCCAAAAACCTGTGCAACGGCGTATTTTGTATTCCATGTCTCGCATGGGGCTGGGCTTCTCGGGCGCGACTGGCGCCAAGCCTGTTAAAAGTGCGCGCGTGGTGGGCGATGTGTTGGGCCGCTTCCACCCCCATGGCGACCAAGCTGCTTACGATGCACTCGTTCGCATGGCGCAAGACTTCAGCCAACGTTACCCCCTGATTGATGGCCAAGGCAACTTCGGCAGTCGCGACGGTGATGGCGCTGCAGCCATGCGTTATACCGAAGCGCGGCTTTCCAAAATTACCACTTTGCTATTGGAAGAGATTGACCAAGGCACCGTCGATTTCATTCCTAACTATGACGGATCTACCGAAGAGCCGCGACAGTTACCTGCGCGTTTGCCTTTTGTGTTGATGAATGGCGCCAGTGGCATTGCGGTGGGTTTGGCCACTGAAATTCCCAGCCACAATTTGCGTGAAGTGGCCGATGCGTGCGTGGCCCTCATCAAGTCGCCCAAGCTCACCAACGAAGAATTGTTTGCCTTGGTACCCGGCCCTGACTATCCGGGCGGTGGCCAAATCATCAGTCCGGCATCCGACATTGCAGATGCTTATCGCACTGGTCGTGGCTCGTTGAAAGTTCGTGCGCGTTGGAAAATTGAAGACATGGCGCGTGGTCAATGGCAATTGGTGGTCACTGAATTACCGATTGGTGTGAGCTCGCAAAAAGTATTGGAAGAAATTGAAGAGTTGACCAACCCCAAAGTGAAGGCGGGTAAGAAGGCTTTGAGTGCAGACCAAATGCAACTCAAGGCAAGCATATTGTCCTTGCTCGATGTGGTGCGTGATGAGTCCAGCAAAGATGCCGCCGTGCGTTTGGTGTTCGAGCCTAAAACCAGTCGCATTGAGCAACAAGAATTGATCACGGCTTTGCTGGCGCACACCAGTTTGGAAACATCCTCTCCCATCAACATGACCTCGGTGGGCATTGATGGTAAGCCAGTGCAAAAGTCATTGCGCCAAATGATGCTGGAGTGGATCACCTTCCGCCAACAAACCATTGTGCGCCGTTCCGAACATCGCTTGGGCAAGGTGATGGACCGCATCCATATTTTGGAAGGTCGTCAACTGGTTTTGCTCAACATTGATGAAGTGATTGCCATCATTCGTCAAAGCGATGAACCCAAGCCGGCTTTGATGACGCGCTTTAAGTTGAGCGAGCGTCAAGCCGAAGACATTCTTGACATTCGCCTGCGCCAACTGGCCCGGTTGGAAGGCATCAAGATTGAGCAAGAGTTGAAAGAGTTGCGTACCGAGCAAACACAACTCGAAGAAATTTTGGCCAATCCCACTTCGCTCAAACGCTTGATGGTGAAAGAGATTGAGCAAGATGCCAAAGCTTTTGCTGATCCACGCCGTACGCTCATTCAAGAAGAGAAGAAATCTGTGGCTGAGGTGAAGGTGGTGGACGAGCCTGTCACGGTGGTGGTGTCGCAAAAAGGTTGGGTACGAGCTCGCCAAGGGCATGGCCACGATGCAGGAAGTTTCGCGTTCAAGGCGGGTGACGGTCTGTATGGCACTTTTGAATGTCGCACCGTTGATACGTTGTTGGCCTTTGGTACTGCGCATAAAGGCAGTGGCCGAGTTTATTCGGTGCCTGTGGCTTCATTGCCAGGTGCGCGGGGCGATGGGCAACCTGTTACCACGCTCATCGAATTGGAAGCAGGAACGCAAATCGTCCATTACTTTGCAGGACCTGCAAATGCCAAGCTGTTGCTTTCAAGTTCCGGTGGCTATGGTTTCATGGCCACAGTTGACAACATGCTTTCGCGTCAAAAAGGCGGCAAAGCTTTTCTTACCGTGGGTGAAGGCGAATCGGTCTGTGCACCCTCTCATGTGTCGGGCTCAAACGCTACGCCGCAACCTGGCGCTGCTGTGATGCCCGCTGCAACCCATGTGGCCTGTGCTTCCACTGGTGGCCGCATTTTGACATTTGAAATCAGTGAACTCAAGCTGATGGAGAAGGGCGGTCGCGGTTTGATGTTGATTGATTTAGAAGCCAAAGATTCGTTGGCTGGTGCGGCTGCTTACACCCGCAGTGTGAAGATCTCGGGCATCGGCCGCGGTGGCAAAGACCGCGAAGAAACTTTGGAAATCAGAAGCCTCAACAATGCCCGTTCCGCAAGAGCACGCAAAGGCAAGGCGGCTGATCTAGGCTTCAAACCCACACAGATTGCACGTGTTGAATAAAACAAGGCGCTGCAAAGTACATCGGCAAGGCACCTCTCAAGGGGCTTTGTTTTTGGGCCAATGAAAGACCTAGCGTTTGGGCGCGAAATGCATTCGCGGCACAAATTGATACGTTGAACGCCAGCAAGTGGCAAGCAGTTTTTCGGGGCCATGTCTGTGTGTTAATTTTTTGCGAAGACGCGACACAC
>JBIKOZ010000158.1:0-5032 GCA_044357745.1 Limnohabitans sp.
TTTGTTAGAAGCGCTGCTCGCATTGTTGTTGCTGTTGCTCATTGTTTGGTGGACCATGTTTTCAGGTCGTCAAAAAGGCGAGCTAAAGTCTGATCTTCAAAAAGAGACGGCCCCAGAAAAAAAGCCGGACACAGAATGAACAAAGATGCCCGCATGTGGCGTCATACCTCTCGCAATAAGTTGGCCAAATCAACGGCAGATTTAACGTCCATTTTCTCGAATACGCGCGATCGGTGAACCTCAACGGTGCGAACGCTGATCGTCAGCTTATCGGCAATTAATTTATTCGGCAAGCCTGCAACCACCAGGTGCATGACGTCCCGCTCCCGCTCCGTCAAGGCGGAAATTTTGGCGGCCAAACTTGCGGTTTGAAAGTGCGACATCAGTCGTTCTGTCGACAAAGCCAGCGCCTGTTCGATTCGGTCTACCAATGCATTGTCAGAAAAAGGCTTTTCGCAAAAATCAAAAGCGCCACGCTTCACGCTGTCCACGGCAGTTGGAACATCGGCATGACCCGTTAAAAAAATAACCGGCCAACGATGTGCCAAACCATTGCCGATGAGAGTTTCGAACAAAGACAGCCCGCTTTGACCGGGCATTCGAACATCTAATAAAATACATGCGGGATGTTGAGGTGCGGGCGTGTTGGGCCCAGGAAACTTTTCAGCCAACATGCGCTCAAAGGCGTCAGCGCTCGCATAGGACTCGCACATGACATGCCGAGATCGAAGCAGCCATGCCATTGCATCGCGAACGATTTCGTCATCGTCAACGATATAGACACAAGCATTGAGCATCGGTTGCATGATGAAATTTTAGGGGGGATTAAACAGTCGATGCTGCAGGGAGGGTAAACCTAAACAAGGTACCACAAGGCAGGAAGGGCTCAAACTCCAAATGTCCGCCATGTTGTTCAACAACGGTTCGGCAGAGGCTCAGGCCCAAGCCCATCCCTTCGGATTTGGTGGTGAAAAAGGGCGTGAACAAACGCGTGACAACATCCTCGGCAACGCCCACACCCAAGTCAATGACGGCAAATTCAATCCAGCCATGCGCCAAATTGGGAGCGGCTTTTTTGATCTGTAATGTCAAAGTCCGCTGGTGACATGTTGGGTGATCCATCGCTTGCATTCCGTTGCGCGCTAAATTCAGGATCACCTGCTCAACCATGGTTCGATCGCACAGAATGGGCGCCAATCGATCTTCAAGCTGAATCGCTAATCGGACATTCAACTTGCGTGCTTGCAGTTGAATCAGGGGTAAAACGGCATCTATCAGGGCTTGTGGGCTGACGGCTTCTCGATCTTGATCTCTGCGCCTTACAAAATCGTGAACGCTGTTGATGACTTTGCCCGCCCGCCCCGCTTGCTCGGAAATTTTTTCAAGCGCCATTTGAAGGTCGCGTAAGTCATGTTTATCAGCCAAATAACCAGGCCGCTGCTGCGCTTGGATGAGGTTTAAAGAGCCTGTTGCATAGCTTGAGATGGCCGCCAATGGCTGGTTTAACTCGTGACTGAGTAGGGAGGCCATTTCTCCGACAGTGGCCAAACGCGCGGTTGCTTGAAGTCGTTCTTGACTTGCGCGCGAGAGCTCTTCAACGCGGCGTTGTTCGCTAATGTCCAAAAATGCGCTCATCCATCCCGTTTGTTTCCCCAGCACATTGATCAAGGGTGCTTCAAAAATAAGAACGGGAAAACGAGAGCCATCTTGTCTGACAAACACTGACTCGAAACCTTCGCGCGACAGCGCATTACCGGCGAGTCGAACGGCTTGTCTTTGCTGATATTCCTCGGCCATTTCTGAGGGCCAGTAGGGCATGGGCGCAGAAGCGCCTAAAAGCTCTTCTGCTTTGAAACCAAGCATCTGACAAAAAGCAGGATTGACATACGTGATTCGCCCTTGCAGATCGCGCGCACGGAGACCTGTCACCAGCGAGTCTTCCATGGCTTTTCTAAATGCCAGCGCGTCGGCCAAGTCTTGTTCTGCTTTGAGGCGCCGTCGAGAGTCTTTGACCAGCAACACCAGCACAGAGACCAGCGCAATTGACATGGCGGTAACCAGCGCGGGTAAAACATTTGGAAAAAGGTCGGGCCCCACTCTTCGACCATCCATGCGCAGGATCAAGGTGTTACCAGGCAAGTCCATCAGTTGGGTGGCGGTAAAAAGTCGTTTGCTGCGAGGCAATGTGCCGTGCACCGCCAGCCGAGTGCCATCAGGCTCTACAAAAGAAATTTCATTTCGCCGACCGTATGTTTCACCCAGTTGGGTGAACAAAATTTCTTGCAAACTGTAGGTTAAAACAGAGTAGCCAATCGTGATGCTGTGTTCGACGATGGGCAAACACATTTCCATCACTTCGAAACCAACGCCGCTTGACTGTAGAACAAAGTAAGGTCGTGAATAAGCGGGGCCGTTGAATCGTTTGGCGCGTTGACAGGCTTGAATGATTTCAGCCTGTTCATTGAGGCGCACATTGGTTTCAAAAAGAGGCGTGCGGTAGGGCGCGTTGGCAAACGCGCTGACCCAGCCTTCAAGGTCGCGCTTTTCGACGCGCAACCATTCTCGGTTTTGACTCAATAAAACTTCAGCTTCACTGAGCCAGTTTTTTTGATTCAATGATTTGGCGTTGAGGCTTTGCAAACTGATAGCGTGTTGGTTAAAGCTTCTGCGAATATCGCTGGCGGCATCGCTGGTGTCGCGGTCTAGCTCCGCTTGGTACTGGCTGGCCTCATATCGGCCGGCCAACCAGACCAAAGTGACCAAGACGGCGACGACCAGGCCAACCAATGCAAACCACAAAGAGAGGCGGCGGTCTTTAAAGGAACGTGCAGCCGATGTAAAAAAAAGCCAGACGGGCTTTAGGATCGGTTGTAAAGCGGTGCCAACGGGGATCATTCAAATCAAAGAGTTGACAACTTAAGGCGCAGCACGAACGACCTTGGTCACTTTGGGGTCTGTCCAAGTGCCATCGATCGTAAATTCTTGAGAATTAACGCGGCCGAGGGGCTGTTTTAAGATCAATTGCGCAAGAAATGTGGTGAGCCCAATGGCGGGGTTCAGGGCCAATCCAGCAAGAATAGAAGCGGTGACTGCATCGACTTCGGGAAGGATTAACACGCGCAAATTTTGAGTTTCACGCGCGATGTCCGAACGCCCCTCCATTTGAATGAGAGCATTCACGCCCTTCATTTGCAAATTTTGAGTGGCGGCGATGCCTTCTAGAATGGTGACATCACCGCGGATGCTGTCAAAAGCAAAACCAGCACTGAAGACATCGCGAAAATCTAGCAACAAACGTCGCGGTAAAGCTTGCAAGCTTAATACACCCAGCAACTTTGCAACGCCAGGCTCAGCTTGTAAAAACTGACCTCTTCCAATGCTGACGTTAAAGCGACCATTGAGGCTGGGGTAATGCAAAGTCAAGGGCGAGCCTTGCCAGCTCACGTTGCCTTCCAGTTTTCCGCCACCGCCTTTTAAGGCGTCTTTGGTGCCAAGTCGATTCAATAACTCGCCGGCATCAGACACATCCATTTTAAAAACCATTTCAGTGCTGGTTTGTTGAGTCCCTTCGCGGGAGGTAACCCATTTGCCGGTAGCCTTGAAGCTTCCCTCCGGCACGGTGATGTTGAGTTTATTGAGGCGCCATTCACGCCCAGCGTTGACGCGCGGAGTGCCGCTGTCGGCATTGACGGCCTCAACTTCCACGCGACCCATTTTTTTGCCGCGAAGCTCTAACTCCTCTATCACAATGTCTAGGGCAGGAATAGAAACTGGCGAGTCTTCAAGCAAAGACTCAACGGCTTGGTCGGCAGAGGGCGGCAGGCTCAAGCGAGCCAATCGAGCGTAAATTCTTGCGGTGTTTTGGTTGTTGGGCTGTCTGTATTCCAAATAGCCACTCAGTTCTTTGGCATCTAATTGGGTGCGCCATACAGAACCGTCCCGCGAACCGTTGATCACCACGTTGTTAAGACTGCGGCCTTGAACCAACAAATCCTTGCTTTTAAAGTTCATGCGCGTTGGCAAATAGGCTTGAGCGGCGGCACCAAGCTTGGTATTTTGTGCAAGGCTGTCATGCGGGCTCGACTTTGGGGGCGCAAAGATCAGAAGCCAATCGTCGATTGAAAAAGTCGGCAAATTGACATGGGCCACAACGCCCGATTCAGAGTTGCCGGTGGTGTTGGCCCCCCCGGCTTCACCCACAGCCCATCGGCCATTCAAAACGCGCGGCTCATTGCCACTGATGTCGCGGTTGTAGCTTGCAGAAAATGCGCGACCCCATGTAAATTGCAACAAGTCGCGTTGCGCTTTGTTGGGTGGTGCAGCGCTGAGACTTTGAATTACATTTTCAAATTTCACGGCCACCATCTCTTCTGCCCGTTTGTTCAAGGGCGAAGGTAAATTCAATGCCAGTCCTTGCAGCTGCGACTGAACGCTCAATTCACTTTGGCCCCCTTTGATGCCAAGGCTTGCGGTGTAGGTTGTTGCGCCTGTGGCGTGCGGCGCAAGTAAGTTAAGAACGGGTATTTCAAGGGCTTGTCGCATGCCGGCAGCGGTCACCTGGCCCTGCATTCGTATCAGCGGATTGGCCTCCGTGCTTTTTGCGGGGAGCTTGCGTGTGCCGCCATCCAACTTGATCGGGCCCCCTAAAAATTGGGCATTCACGTTCGCCAATGTGAAGCCGCCTTCTGTGAAGTTAATGCTGCCTTGTGTTTTTTCAAATGTGGGCACGGATGGCACGATGCGAATGTCATTTCCCGAAAAAGTAACAGCGCCCTGAACGGTCGTTTTCTCAAGAGAGGCCAAAGGTAGGCTCAATTTGAGGAGCGTGCTCAGTGCGCCGGTGCCAGTTGCCTGAGAAAGTACACCGCCGATCATGTTGTTGACAGGCGACTGAAGAAGGTCGCTCAGCAACTGCTTGGCGGTGGTTTTTGATTCACCTTGAACACTGACCACAGCATTGCTGCCCAGCCTTGGAATTTCGGCCTTGATTTGGGTAAAGGGTATGCTGCCCCATTTGCCAGATGCGCCATTG
>JBIKOZ010000159.1:0-5017 GCA_044357745.1 Limnohabitans sp.
TTGCCAATACCACAAAGCAAAAGGCGCCAATAACAAAGAAGGCACCGCAGCGGAAGTTAACTGCGTTGTGATGGGATGATCACTGCCAGCCAATCGACGCGTCATCATGTTAAAAACGGCGTACAACAGCGCATTCATGATGCTCAGAAAAATAGCGGGATGAAATTCGTTGCTGCCCGGCCGAATAATGACAAGCACACCCAAGAACCCAAAACCGATGGCCATCCAACGCTGCGCATCTAACTTTTCGTGAAGAAACCAAGCCGAAATCAAAGCAATCAACAAAGGCACTGAAAATTGAACAGCACCTACTTCTGCCAACTGCAAATATTGCAATGCGAAAAAGTTCATGCCCGTCATGATGGCCAACATGACGCCGCGAATCAGCTGCAATTTGGGGTTTTGAACACGGAACAACTGCGTGCCCATGCTGGGCATGAAGATGGCTGTGGTGAGCAAGGTGTGAAACAAAAATCGCAGCCAGACCAATTGCAAAACAGGCACGCTCTGCACCAACCACTTTGCGCTGGTGTCGAGAATGGCAAACATGATGGTGGTCACCGTCACCAGGGCAATGCCTATTCGGCGATTTTGAGATGTGTCGCTAAGGAGCTTTGACATCAACTTAGCTCTGGCGCTACACCATCTGGCAAGGGATACGCATCGACATTGAGCGACATTGAAACCAAGGTGTAGTAACTCATGGTGGCCATGAGGTCTACAACGCCGCGCTCCCCAAAATGCTTTGCAACTTCGGCAAAAGTTGAATCGCTGACTTTACGAGTTTGAATTAACTCATTGCAGAATTCATAGACTGCGTTGACATCAGCCGTCAAGTTGTTGGGCCTGGGCGTTTGATTTGAAATCGCTTGAATGAGGTCAACCGGCAGGCCTGCATCTTCGGCAATTCGGCGATGCGCCCACCATACAAATTGAGCCGTCCAATCACGCGCCACCAGCAAAATGGCCAACTCATTGAGTGCGAGTGGCAAGGATGAATTGAAGCGAGTGTGGGCGCCAAACGACTGCGCAAGATGTCCTACTTCAGGACTTCGCAACAAGACGTTGTAAGGGCCTTGCATGTTGCCACGCTTCCCGCCCAAAACATCACGGGTCATTTGTTGCTGTTCAGGCGACATGGTTTCCCATGTCAGAGGCTTGAACCGATTGCCCCTTAATAAAAACGCGGGGACATCGTCAGAGGCAGGTGGCTTGTTCAAAGTCAATCAGGCATCAATTCATTAAACTGGCTTGTCGCCTTGCAAGGTAATGCGGTGCAAGACTCGACGGAAACCGTGATAGTCGTTAACGGGATTGTGTTGTGCGCAACGGTTGTCCCAAAACGCCAGCGCGTCAGGCTCCCAAACCAAGCGGCATGTGAGCTCAGGTTTGATTTGATGCTCAAACAAAAAGGACAACAAGGATTCGCTTTCCTTGTCTGTTAAACCTTCAATGCCAGCCGTGTGCGCCACATTGACGTAAAGCGCTTTGCGGCCCGACTCAGGATGTGTGCGCACCACAGGATGCGAGCTACTGAAACTTTTGGGCGACGATTCAATGCCATCCGACTTAATTCGATCTTCCCTGGTTTTAGAAACATCTGCTTTGGCAGAAGTATTCACGCCCTGCAAACCGTCCAACAAACGTTGCATGGTGCCGGACAAGGCCTCGTAAGCGGCATATTGGCAAGCAAACAAAGTGTCACCACCATAGGGCGGAATTTCTTTCGAAAGCAACATCGAACCCATGGGTGGGTTTTCCAAATAAGCAGTGTCAGAGTGCCACACACCGCCAAAGTTGACTTTTTCGTGTTCTAACTTTTTAACTTCAATGATTTGAGGAAAGTCTTCAAATCCTTTGACGAATGGATACTCAATAGGCTCACCCATGGCCTTGGCAAAGTTCATGAACTGTTGCGAGGTGAGCGGTTGGTGACGCAAAAATATGACACTGTTTTTTAAAAAAACGTTTCGTATTTCTTGGGTTAAATCAGGGGACATCGATTGCGTTAAATCAACCCCAGAAATTTCAGCGCCTAACGCACCTGCAATTTTTTTTATTTTCATGGCCAATGGTCTCGAACTCAATCAATCAGCGGTCGCACCAGAACTTTTAACGACTGCCGCCCAAATTTTAATATCGGCGCTGAGAATGGCTTGAAATTCTTGTGGGGTGGTTTCAAAGGGCTCTGCACCAACCGCTGCAAATTTTTCCAAAAGCTCCTTGTCTTCCATCACCTTTTTAACGTCGGCATTGATCTGCCTGGCCACGCTGGCAGGGGTTCCCTTAGAGGCAAACAAACCAAACCAAGTGTTGATCACGAAGCCAGGAAATCCAGACTCTGCAATGGTCGGAATGTCTTTGAATGCGGCCGAGCGCTTGGAGCCCGTCACACTCAACCCCTTGACGGTGCCAGCGCGTATGTGCTGGGCCACCGAAGGCAAGCTGGTGAACACCACTTGAATTTGCCCTGAAATTAAATCTGTCAAAGCAGGCGCTGCCCCCTTGTATGGGATGTGCTGCATTTTGGCGCCACTGGCTGTGTTGAACATTTCACCTAACAAATGGTTCACAGACCCATTGCCTGCTGAACCAAATGCCACAGGTCTTTGTCCTGCATAGGCTGCCAAAGCCTTCATGTTGGTGACCGGCACAGCGGCATTGACCGCCGCCACAAAGGGAACATTGGCCAAAGTGGCCACCGCCACAAAATCGGCTTCTGGATCAAACGGTAATTTGCTGTAGATGCTGGGGTTGATGGCGTGGGATCCCACATAAGACATCAGCAAAGTGTGGCCATCGCCTGGCGCTTTCGCCACCGCATCCATGCCAATGTTGCCACCTGCACCCGGACGGTTTTCGATCACAACGGGTTGACCCCATCTTTCAGAAAGCTTTTGGCCAACGATGCGCGCCAATGCATCAGAAGCGCCGCCTGGCGTTTGTGGCACGATGATGCGTACGGGTTTGGTGGGGAAATTGGGGGCGGTTGATTGGGCCAATGCGGCACCCATTAAATGAGCCGTCACAAAAGCAAAAATCCATTTTGTAAGCGAACGACGATGCGCGAATTGAGTTTGATTCATGAAAATCCTCGACCCTATGGTGTGACACAAAGTTCAAATTATGTCACTTTAAAATAAATGGGGTCAGAATAATTGGGGTCAGATCAACATTAATTTTGTGAATAAATGTTGATCTGACCCCAATTATTCTGACTACACAAGCCTAATCTTCAAGCCAGTCAAGGGCGAGTCGTAACGACTCTCCCAAGTTTGTCCAGCCACCAGAGGCCACGCATCAGTCCAGGTGCCAGTGGTAATGACATCGCCAGCTTTCACATCCGGCGCACCAGGGCACTGGCGCAGAGTCTTCATGAAGTGCAGCAAGGCCATTAACGGGCTGTCTAAAACATGGGTGGCATATCCCTTCTCCACCACTTTTCCCGCGTTCACCAGCTCTAGCGACATGCCTGCAAGCAGCGCATGCAATTGCGCACCGTTGGCGGCTACGTCCTTCAAAGGCACCTGCTGACCAACAATCAAATGCGCATGCAAACCACTGTCGGTCACTGTATCGGCTACTTTAAATTTCCAATTGAGCGCATGCGATTGAACAATCTCGAAACCAGACGCCATCCAATCAATCGACTCAAACAAACTTTGCACCGTAAGCTCTGAAGGCGGCGTGCAGCGCATGCCGAACACCAACTCGGGCTCAAGGCGTGGTTGACTCATGTGGCTGATGTCCACAGTGCCCTCACCCTGTTCGTTGGCCGTGGACAAAGTGGTGTTCCAAACCGTGCCCCAAATGGGTTCGAACACCTGATATCGCTCCCAAATGCTGCGATTGGTAAACCCAATCTTGAAGCCCCGCGGCTGCTCACCCCGAGCCTCCCTGAGCTTTCTAACTTGCAAGGCAGTTTGGTATGCCTTCGCCACATCATTTGGAATACTGGCTACTGCGTCATCCGACCAAAGATGCCCTTGGTCAATATGGTCAAGCAATGTTTGTGGCGTCATTTGGCAATCCCTATAAGTAAAGTAAGCGTACTCATTTTCTTCATTTAGAACAATTGGGGTCAGATCACCATTAATTTTATGGGTATCTGCAGCAACATTAACTCGTAATTACAATCAGCTTCAAGCTTTGAACCTGTTCTATGCAACACACCATTCCTCTTTTCCCCCTTTCTCACGGCTTGTTTCCCGATGGCATGCTGCCGCTTCAGATTTTTGAAGTGCGCTACCTCGACCTGCTCAAACGATGCCACCAACAGCAGCTGCCTTTTGGCGTTGCATGGATTAAAGAAGGCAGCGAAGTGAATGTGCCCGGAGAAGTGCCATTGCTTCATCACGTGGGGTGCCTGGCCCACGTTCGAGAATTTGAGCAAGTTCAGCCCACGTTTTTTCGTGTGCTCTGCCAAGGTGGTTTGCGCTTTCAATTAGACGATGTACAACCCGGCCCCTTCGGCGTGTGGCAAGGCAGTGTGAGTTATTTGGCGCAAGATCCAGAAGTCGAGGTGCCTGTGTCGATGCAAGCGCATGCCGACAGGCTTGGTAAAGTCATTGCCACAGCGCAGCAAAAAGGTTTGCTAGACAAGTTGCCCATCTTCCCCCCCTACCACCTGGACCAATGCGGCTGGGTTGCCAACCGATACGCCGAAGCCATGCCCATCAGCGCGGAACTGAAGCTGCAAATGCTCAGCGAGCCAGACCCCCTTAAGCGCCTGGAAGCCGTCGCCCAGTTCATTTAATTGAGGATGCGCAAGATGGTTGTGACAATGGCATCGTGAGTGGCGTCAACGCTTTGGCCAAAGCGCGAGGCTTTTAAATTGTGTTGACGGGGGCCCTTAATTGGGGTCAGATCAACATTAATTTAGTCAATCAGAGAGGGAATAGGCTAAGGGGGGCTGACAATAATTGGGGTCAGATCAACATTAATTTTTTGTGATTCACAGCGACCTATGCGCTAAGTAAATTAATGTTGATCTGACCCCATTTATTGAGCCCCTCTT
>JBIKOZ010000161.1:0-5006 GCA_044357745.1 Limnohabitans sp.
AAGTGGCTGCAGACAACAAAGAAATTAAGTTTGAGCATGCCACCGGTTACAAAACAGCCGACAACCTGCGCACCTACGACAGCCGTACCTATGAAGGTGCTTACATGGCGGGCGTGATTGCTGGCAAGATGACCAAGACCAACACCCTGGGTGTAGTGGCTTCTATTCCAATTCCTGAAGTCATTCGCAACATCAACACCTTCACAATGGGTGCGCAATCTGTCAACCCTAAAGTGAAGACCAAAGTGGTTTGGATCAACGAATGGTTCAACCCGCCGAAGGAAACAGAAGCGGCAACAGCCCTCATCAATGGCGGCGCTGACGTGTTGATGCAAAACACAGACTCTTCTGCTGTGTTGCAAACTGCCGAAAAAATGGGCAAGCGCGCATTCGGTTGGGACTCTGACATGACAGCCTATGGCCCTAAGGCTCACTTGGGATCTGCCATCATTAACTGGGCGCCTTACTACACCAAGGCCGTGGGTGAAGCGCTTGAAGGCAAATGGGCGACAGGACAAAGCTGGTGGGGTGTGAAAGAAGGCGCCATCGACATGGTGTCTGTGGCAGCCGATGTACCCGATGACATCAAGAAACGCGTTGATGAAATCAGGGCTGGCTTGAAAGACGGTAGCTTCTCTATCTGGAAGGGTCCTATCTTGGGCCAAGACGGCAAAGAAGTGTTGGCCAAAGATGTTGTCGCTGACGACAAGTTCTTGGGCGGTATCAAGTTCTACGTTAAAGGCGTAGAAGGCAAAGTGCCTAACTGATCTTACTCAGTTTTAAAAAGCCGCGCTTCGAAAGAAGCGCGGCTTTTTGCTTTTGTGATGGGTTATTTTTTGGCTGCCGCCGCAAAATCACCCGCATAGACATTCAGAAACTTAGCGGGGTCCAGAGCTTTCCGAATGGCTGCATTGACTTCTTCCAAGGTGGTGGCTTCAATCTGCGCATCTACCTTCTCTACGAATGCCAACGTGCGGTTGGTGGCAGACCGCGCCACATGGCCTGCCGCCAAAGCGCGGTCTTGTGCGCGGCTGATTTTGCGTTCTTCTTGCCAGCCTTTTTTGGCATCTGCTAATTCTTCAGCAGTGATGCCATCTTTCACAAACTTGCTGAGTTCTTCTTGAACCCCAGCTTTCAGTTTGGCTAAGTTTTGCGGGGCATAGATGGCATAGAGCACCCACATGCCTACGGGCTCAAACGAGCTGGCATTGAGTTGACTGCCCGCGCCATAGCTAAGGCCATCTTTTTCACGGAGGCGGTCTATCAAACGAGACTTAACCCCACCGCCCAAAACCCGGTTGGCCAATTGCAAGGGCACATACTCAGCTTGAGTGTCTTGTAAGGGCAGTGGCAGTCCCGCTAAAAAGAAGGCGTTGGCCTTGTCAGGTGCTGCCAGTTGAATGACGTTGGCCTTGGGCAGTTTGGGCTCGGCTTTTAAGCGGGCGTAGGTCTTTTGACTTTTCCAATCGCCAAACAGTTGACCCATTAGCGCCTTGGTGGCGTCACTGTCGAAATCGCCGACCAATGCAAACTCACTGTGATTGGCGCCGTAGTAGGCGCTGTGGAATTTTTTGACTTGATCCAGCTTGGCCGCTTTGAGTGCCGCAATAGATTGGTCCAGGCTGCGTGCTGCTCGAATGTCTCCTTTTTTGTAGACGTCAAGCGCCAAAGACATGGCTTGCGAGCCCATGGCATTGGGCTCACTCCGCTGGCTTTCAAGGCTTGCGGTGCTCTCTTGCACCAACAACTCAAATTCTTTGGCAGCAAAGGCAGGCTTGCGCAAAAGGTCGCGCACCAGGTTGAGCACCTCGGGCAAATTTTTGCGCAATGAATCGAATCGAACGGTGACGGTTTGGCCGCCACCCGTCACTTCAATTTGAGTTTTCAATTCATCCAACTTGGCCGAAATTTCAGAGCGCTGTAAGTTGCCGGCGCCTCGCATCAACAGGCTGGCAGTGAGACTGGAAGTGGTGGCTTGGTTAAAGAGGGACGCTTCATCGCCAAAGCGTAAAGTGAAATGGCCACTGACGGTTTCACCACGGGTTTTCTTGGGCGTGAAGATGAGCTTCATGCCGTTGGCCAAGCTCATGCGCTGTGTTCGTTTTTCAATGTTGGCAAGGCTGATGTCAAAAACCTCGCCTTCGCTGGCCGATGCCTTTCCCTTGTAGTCGGCGACCAATTTGGCAACGTCTACCGCATCAGGCAACTTGCTGCGGTTGGGCGTATTTGTGGGAATAAATTGTCCCAGGGTGCGATTGCTTTCCTTGAAGTAATTCAGCCCTGCATTTTGTAAATCTGATGTCTTTAAAGCTTCGATGCGATCTCTGTGTAAAAAAAACAGACGCCAATCGCCATTGGCAATGGATTCGGACAATTGAATCGCTAATTTCTGCGGGTCATTGATGGTCTTCTCAATATCGCTCAAGAGACTTGCTTTGGCGCGTTTCAGCTCCTGTTCGGTAACCGGTTTTTTTTGCAATCCTTCAATTTCTTGAAGGATGACTTTGCGCGCTTCGGCCAAACTTTGAGTTTTGTTGAGCTCTGCCATGAAGACCACATAGCCGCGCTCGGCCAAGTCAAAATTCCAAGGGTTGATGTTGACGGCCAACTTTTTCTCAACCAGATTTTTGTGCAGCCTGCCGTTGGGTGTGCCGGCCAAGACGTCACTCAACGCCGCCATGGCGGCTGAGTCGGCGTGACTTCCCGCAGAGGTGTGATAGAGAACTGCCGACAGCTGGGTATCGCCAGAACGACGAACAGTGACTTCTCGCGCACCGTCTTGTGCAGGGTCTTGTGTGTAGGTGGCTTCAAGCTTTCGGCTGGGTTTGGGTATGGCGCCAAATACTTTTTGAATCAACTCCAATGTGCTGGCCATTTCAAATTTTCCGGCCACTAACAAAACAGCATTGTCAGGTTGGTAGTATTTGCGATAAAAGTTTTGTAGGTTTTCGATCTTGACGTTTTCGACATCTGTTCGAGCACCGATGGTGCTCTTGCCGTAGTTATGCCAATCGAAGGCGGTCGATGCCATGCGTTGCCACAAAGACATGTGGGGGTTGTTTTCCCCGCTCTCCATTTCATTGCGAACCACTGAAAATTCAGTGTCCAAATCTTTTTGAGCAATGAAGCTGTTGACCATGCGGTCGGCTTCCATTTCGAGTGCCCACTTCAAGCTTTCTGCATTGGCGGGAAAGGTTTCGTAGTAATTGGTGCGATCGTAAAAGGTGGTGCCATTGAAGTCCATGCCGCGCTTGCCAAGCTCTTGCATGATGTTGCCGCGCGCGGATGTGCCCTTGAACACCATGTGCTCTAGCAAATGGGCCATGCCCGTTTCGCCATAGTTTTCGTGACGGCTGCCCACCAAGTAGGTGATGTTGACGGTGGTGGTTGGTTTGGAGGCGTCGGGTGCCAGCAGCACGCGCAGGCCATTGGGCAGTTGAAATTCAGAAATGCCCTCGACGCTGGCTGTTGCTTGAAGCCCAGCCAGGCTGAGGGGTGCTTTGGAGGAGGCGCTGATGTTGGCCGATGCGTTTTGTGCAAAGCCCCAGGAGGGCATCAGAAGCGCAACGCAGAGAACAGGCACATGGACATTGGATAAACGCATATAACTTCTTTGACGCCAAGGGAAATAATCAATATACACCTGCATTAGAATACGAGCCGAATACCTAAGCACCGACGGGTATTTATTTGTTTAACTCGGTGCCATGTAGAGGACTACCATGTATAAAAACCTCGCCGCCACGCTTGTGGCCGCCTGTTTACTTTCGCCCTTTCATTTGCTCGCCACAGAATCTTCCAAGGCGGCGCCCAAAGCAACCCTTCCCGTCAAGGCCGCCTTCGTCTATGTGACACCGGTGTTCGACGCCGGCTGGACGCACCAACACGACGAAGGTCGAAAAGCCGTTGAAAAATCGCTCGGCAACGCCGTCAAAACCACCGTCGTTGAAAATGTTGCAGAAGGCGCTGACTCAGAACGCGTCGTGCGTGATTTGGCCCAACAAGGGCACGACATTATTTTCACCACCAGTTTTGGGTACATGGAGCCCACCCTCAAAGTGGCCAAAGAATTTCCCAACGTGAAGTTTGAATCCATCACAGGTTACAAAACTGATGTGAATGTTTCTGTGTCCAACGCGCGCTATTACGAAGGTCGCTATTTGGCGGGTGTGGCAGCGGGCCGTATGACCCAATCTAATGTGGCTGGGTATGTGGCGGGTTTTCCCATTCCTGAAGTGTTGCAAGGCTTGAATGCCTTTACCTTGGGCATGCGTTCTGTCAATCCAAAGGCAGAAGTGAAAGTCATCTGGCTCAACACGTGGTTTGATCCCACCAAAGAACGCGACGCTGCTTTCACACTGTTCAATCAGTCTGCCGATGTCATCACATTTCACACCGCCTCCAATGCGGTGATGGTCGCGGCACAAGAGAAGGGCAAGATGGCCATTGCTTACCATTCCAACATGCGCAAAGTAGCGCCAGAGGCGCAATTGATGGCCATCACGCATGAGTGGGGCGCCTACTACACACGGCGAGTGAGTGACGTCCAGAAAGGACAATGGCGTCCTGGCAACGTGTGGGGCGGTCTCAAAGAAGGCATGATCCGTGTGGGAGATTTCGGACCCAAGATGCCCGCCAAGGTGCGAGCAGAAGTACAGCAAGTTCAAAAGGACATTGCACAGGGCAAGCGGCATGTATTTGAGGGGCCTTTCTCTGACAATGAAGGCAAAGCCATTTTGGCGGCAGGCCAAAAACTAAGCGACGCGCAAATTCTCAACATGAACTATGGCGTGGCCGGCGTGGTGGGCAAAGTCAGCCAGTAAGACAGTTCAAAACTCACTAGAAAGTCTGCGTTGCAGGCTTTTTTCGGGGATTGTCTACAACACTTTACAATGCAGGCTTGAATTCAAAGACTGTTTGAAAGACTGAGCGATGAGCATCAAAAGCGACAAATGGATTCGCCGCATGGCACAAGAGCACGGCATGATCGAGCCTTTCGAGCCTGG
>JBIKOZ010000160.1:0-5006 GCA_044357745.1 Limnohabitans sp.
GCAGCTGACGCTCCACCACAATTTGAGTGGCAATGCCGGCGTGATCGGTGCCTGGAATCCAAGCGGTGTTGAAGCCCATCATGCGGTGGTAGCGCGTGAGGCTGTCCATGATGGTTTGGTTGAAGGCATGGCCCATGTGCAGCGTGCCGGTCACATTGGGGGGCGGCAACTGGATGGCGAAGCTGGACGCATCAGATTTTGGCGCTTGGCTGCCGCGGTGGCCGGCAACGCCATAGCCACGCTTCTCCCATTCAGGGCCCCAGTGAGCCTCTAATGCGGCGGGCTCAAAAGACTTGGAAAGGCTCTCAAGGCCGGGTTGATGAAGGGCGGGGGTGGTCTCGTTGCTCATGGGCTGGGTATTTAGAGATTGCCAACGGGCAATGTCAGGAATGGACTAAAGCCATGATTTTACTTGGAGTTCTTGCAAGGAAATGTGGTGACAAAAGGCACACACTTGAATAACATGGCAGAATGAAATCATTCAGGTGGAATATTGAAAAAAATGAACTTTTGAAGTTTGAACGAGGTATTTCTTTTGAGGCGGTGGTGGTGGCCTTGGAAACGGGGGGCTTGCTGGACCTGTTGGATCATCCGAATCCGGGTAAGTATCCGAAGCAAAGAATTTTGTTGGTGTTCATCATGAACTATGTTTATCTGGTGCCCTTCATTGAAGAAGAAGACCATTATTTTCTAAAAACGATGATTCCAAGCCGAAAAGCCACTCGCGACTATTTTCAGAAAGACCCAACATGAGTCAAATTGATGTCTATGAATTAGAAATTTTGAAGGCCTTTGAATCAGGCCAACTGAAGTCGATTGCTTCAAAAAGCGAGCTTGCCAAATTCAAAGCTGCGGCAAGGGCCAGTGCCATCAAAGACAAGCGAGTGAATATTCGCTTGTCCTCCGTCGATCTCACCGATATTCAGGTGCGGGCCATGGAAGAGGGCGTGCCTTATCAAACCTTGATCACCAGTGTCTTGCACAAATATGTGAATGGAAAATTGGTAGAGCGTTCGCCGAAAAGTTCTAAATCAGACGCTACAAAAACATAATCCTCAATTGCAATTTGATATCGCTTTAATCATTTTTTGTGGCTTGCTGATTCAATGCAATCACGGAGAATTGAAGCGTCCCCCACCTGATTGGCCAGCAGCAAAATCAGACGCATATTGAGCTGCTCTGATTGTTCTGAAGTCAGCCCCTCGTGCGCATTCAACAGTTGCTCATAAAAGCCATCGGCGTCTTGCAAGTTCAGTTCTGTTTTCATCTATTGAGTCCGAATTGAATCAAAGGCACAAAGAAGTGGCCACAGCGGCAATCAAATCACCATTCACACCTTGGCCGGTGTCGGTCAAATAACCGTCGGGTCGAAGCACGCCCCAACCGCCAGCAGGCACCGAGCCGCAGGCACTTTTCAAATGAGCTTGCTTGTCCCAAATGTGCTCCCGTGCTTGTGCGCTATCGCCTTTGGCAAGGACTTGCACGCACCGAACGGGCAGGCCAGAGGCGCTGAGTTCTTGGAGTCGTTTGAGCGACGCTTTCGATTGCTCGCCAAATACCAAAATGAGCAAACGGCCATCGGCCCAATGAAGCAGGTCGTTCAATGCGCCCGTTTTGCCAGGACGCCATTGAATCTTGACGTTTTGCACGGAGGTTCCGCCCTTGTCTCCGCAGACCCTTGAGCCGCGGTAAGAATTGGCGACGGCCATGCGCCCGGTGTTGATCAGAGAACGTGCAAAAGGAAATTGCTTGGCCAAGCTGATGGTGGCTTTTCGAAAGGCACGCTCGACGCCATCTGCAGGCCGTAAAAATCTGGCCGTACGACGCGTCACTTTCACGTTTTCTTGCGCAGCTTCAAGGCGCTCGTCGTTGTAACTTTCAAGCAATGCTTCGTCTGCATGGCCGCGCAGCACCGCCGCCAATTTCCAAGCCAAATTGTCGGCATCGGCCACGCCGGTGTTGCCACCCCGTGCGCCAAAGGGGTTCACAATTTTGGCGGCATCGCCCATGAAAAACACACGGCCCATGCGCAAGGTGGTCAGGCACTGGCTCTTGTAGGCATAGGGGCCCACCCACACAATGTCAACCTTCACCTCCTTGCCAAATTGACGCTCTAAGCGCTCGCGCACCACGTCTTCGCGGCTGATGTAGGCAGCATCGGCGTTGGGTTCCATTTGGTAGTCAATGCGCCAGACATCGTCGGCCATCAGGTGTTGCCAAACGGCGCGGTTTTCATTGAAAGGCGCTTCAATCCACGTGTGACGTTCGGTGGGGGGATGGGTGTCAAAGCGCACATCGGCAATGCACCAACGGTCGTCGCCTTTTTTGCTTTCCATGCCGACGCCGGTCCATGCGTGAAACGGGGTGTGTGAACCCGTGGCATCGATCACATGGTCGGCTTGCAATTGGTAGGTGCCATCAGGTGTTTCAACGCTGAGGGTGGCAAAGTCTTTGTTTTGCTTGAATGCGGTAACGCGAGATTGCCAGCGCAAATCGACAGTGCCCAGTTCTTGAATACGCTCTACCAAGTAGCCTTCAATGTAGAACTGTTGGATGTTGATGAAGGCGGGTTGTTGCGAGAGGCTGAAATTGCTTTGTTGCTTGAGGTCGAAGCTGTAGACCTCATCATCACCCGCAAAAGTACGGCCGACACTCCACTGAATGCCTTTTTTGGCGATGCGATCAAAGACGCCCAGTTTTTGAAAAATCTCCAATGATTTTTGGGTGTAACAAATGCCGCGCGATGAGGCGCCCTTGACCCCGACGGTATTGTCTTCGTCTAAAAGAACAGCTTTGATGCCCAAGTTGGCCAAGGCGCAAGCCAAAGTCAGACCTGTGATGCCGCCCCCCACAATCACCACCGCATGCCGCAAAGTTTTGTTTTGAATCAATTCTGGGGGTTTTACAAAAGGATATTCGGGCAAGGCGTACCCCGTTCCTTGCGTGAACTCATAGCCGTTGGTGAATTGAACGTTTTGAAAGGCGGATGTGTTCATGGTTTCAGCGCATTCCAACTTTGACGTTGCCAAAAACCGTTTGCGCTTCTCGGGGCAAGCAGCGCCAGTATTGTTCGCTGGCTTGCACCACACCGCCCAGTTCAGCGGCGGCTTGCCAAGCCCAGCGAGGGTTGTACAAAAAGGCTCTCGCAAAAGCGATGAGGTTGGCGTCGCCACGTTGCAAAATAGCCTCGGCTTGTTGTGCTTGCGTGATCAATCCCACTGCGATGGTGGGCAGACCGGATTTTTCTTTCACTGTTTTGGCAAATGGCACTTGGTATTCGGGGCCCAAGGCGATCTTTTGTTGAGCGGCAACACCCCCTGAGGAGATGTGCACAAAGTTTGCGCCAGCGTCTTTGAGTCGCACAGACAAGTCTGCTGTTTCTTCAGGATTCCAGCCGCCTTCCACCCAATCGGTGGCGGAAATGCGAATGCCCAAAACGCCATTGAACTTAGCGCGAACGGCTGCAAAAACTTCACGCACAAATCGTGTGCGGTTTTCAAAATTGCCACCGTAGGCATCGGTTCTCTTGTTTGAAATGGGCGATAAAAATTGATGCAACAGATAACCGTGAGCCGCATGGAGCTCAACCATGTCGATCCCCATGGCGTGTGCACGCTCAGCCGATTTGACAAAGGCATTTTGAATGTTCTCAAGCCCGGCGGCATCCAGTTCGGTGGGCGGTATTTCGGTGGCCAAATGTGGCAAAGCACTGGGCGCGACGGCTTGCCAGCCCGCATGGGCGGCATCCAGCAGTTGCCCCCCTTGCCAGGGTGAAGCACTGGAGGCTTTCCGACCTGCGTGGCCAATTTGAATGGCAACGGGCACATGGGGTGCAAGTTTGCGTGCACGATCTAATTTGTCTTGCAAAGCTTCAGCAGTGGCGTCATTCCACAAACCCAAACATCCAGGCGTAATGCGGCCTTCTTCGGTCACGGCGGTGGCTTCTAGCATGACCAAGCCGGCGCCACTGTTGAGATAGGAGGTCCATTGGGCCAAATGCCAATCGGTGGCTTTGCCTTGATCGGCTGAATACTGGCACATGGGGGCAATCACGATGCGATTGGCCAAATTGAGGGGGCCTTGGGGGGAGGGGAGCTGATACTCTGAAAATAGAAGGCTCATGATCGTGGACTCTGTGTGGGGGGTCGCGCAAATTGGATGGAGAAGAAAACAGGAACTTGTAGGCTAATGCCTTTGCCTGCAAAGTACTGTCACCTGCAAGATAATTGAGGCATTAAAGGATTTGCACATGTTGCTTCTATTGTCTCCTGCTAAATCGTTGGATTACGACTCTCCGTCTGAGGGCGTGCCCCATACCTTGCCGCAATTCGTCTCGCAATCTGCTGAATTGATAGAGGTATTGAAACATAAAACCCCAGCGCAAATTTCTGAACTCATGGATTTGAGTGACAACTTGGCGGCCTTGAATGTGGCCCGATATGAAGCTTGGCGTCCTAAATTTACCGCTAAAAACTCAAAACAGGCGGTGTTGGCTTTCAACGGTGACGTCTATGACGGCTTAGAGGCCAAATCTTTGAAGCCCAAGGACCTAGATTGGGCGCAAGAGCACATTTGTATTCTGAGCGGCTTGTATGGCGTTTTGCGCCCCCTAGATTGGATGCAGCCCTATCGCTTGGAAATGGGCACCGCCCTGGCCAACTTGCGTGGCAAAAACTTGTATCAGTTTTGGGGCGAGCGCATTGCCCAGCATCTCAACGCCCAATTGGCGAAAGACAAAACACCTGTGGTCATCAATTTGGCGTCACAAGAGTATTTCAAGGTGGTTGATCAAAAGGTCTTGAAGGCGCGAGTCATTGAATGCGTGTTTGAAGAATACAAAGGCGGTAAGTACAAAGTGATCAGTTTTTTTGCCAAGCGCGCACGGGGCTTGCTGGCGCGCTACGCCATCCAGAAGCACATTGACAATCCGGAAAAGTTGAAAGAATTCAATCTTGAAGGCTATGCCTATGCGGCCTCTGAGTCTGATGCCAATCGTTGGGTTTTCA
>JBIKOZ010000259.1:0-3331 GCA_044357745.1 Limnohabitans sp.
TTAACGAAATCTGGGCAGGGTGGGCTACCCGCAGACAAGGTCAGCACCTCGTAGCCGGTTTCTGTCACCAAGATGGTGTGTTCCCACTGCGCTGACAAGGATCGATCTTTGGTCACAATGGTCCAGCCGTCGCCCATTTCTTTGATTTCGCGCTTGCCTGCATTGATCATGGGCTCAATGGTGAAGGTCATGCCCGCTTTGAGTTCTTCCAAGGTGCCCGGCTTCCCATAATGCAAAACTTGCGGTTCTTCATGAAAAACTTGACCGATACCGTGTCCGCAAAATTCACGAACCACAGAAAAACCTAAATTTTCTGCAAATTTTTGGATTGCCCAGCCAATGTCGCCCAATTGAACGCCTGGCTTGACTTGCTCGATACCGTGCCACATGGCCTCGTAGGTCACGGCACAGAGTCGTTTTGCCGCAATAGAGACGTCGCCCACCATGAACATGCGACTGGTGTCGCCATGCCAGCCATCCTTGATGACGGTGATGTCGATGTTGACGATATCGCCTTTTTTAAGGGCTTTTTCGTTGGGGATGCCATGGCAAACCTGATGGTTGATGGAGGTGCAAATGGACTTAGGGTAGGGGGCGTAACCGGGCGGTTGGTAATTCAGGGGTGCAGGAATGGTTCCCTGAACATTGACCATGTAATCGTGGGCCAATTTATCAAGTTCATTGGTGGTCACCCCCGGTTTGACGTGCGGCGTTAAAAAATCGAGGACTTCGGATGCCAGGCGTCCCGCCACTCGCATTCCTTCAGCGTCTTTTGCGTCTTTGATAGAGATTGTCATGGGTTTGGATTATCCCATTCAAGTGATAAGTTTGCAGAAATGAACTCTGACAGCGGTTAAAATAAAGTTTCATTCAGTACCCCAGTCAGCGGTATTTGAGACAAATTTCACATTGCCCCCGAAGCCACCCAGTGACCCTGCAAACACTCATCCTAGATGGCGGTAACGCCCTTAGCGAATTTCGTATCCAGCAATTGCTCCCTAAATTGCAGGCCCAACACCCCCAAATTTTGGGTCTAAAAGGGCAGTTTTTACATCTTGTTGCGGCCGATCGACCACTTTCTGATGTGCAGAACGAGGTTCTCAAACAACTCTTGACTTATGGCGATCCCTTTGCCGACCCTGTTTCAGCCAAATCATCTGCGCATCTGCATATTTGCATTTCCCCGCGTCTGGGAACGGTGTCGCCCTGGGCGTCAAAAGCCACCGACATTGCCCACAATTGCGGTTTGTCTGTCCGAAGAATTGAGCGCTTGATTGAATACAGCATTCAATTCAAATCTGCCCGCGTGGCAAAAGAGGTTTCAGCAGAGTTGATGCAGCAACTTTCAGATCTTCTGCACGATCGCATGACTGAGTCCCTGTTGTCTGATCGCAAAGACGCCCTGGCGCTGTTCAATGAATTGCAAGCGAAACCTTTGCTGCATGTTGATGTTTTAACAGGTGGTCGTGAGGCACTGGCCAAGGCCAATCTGGCGTTTGGTTTGGCTTTGGCTGATGATGAAATTGATTATTTGCTTGCTTCATTTCAGCAACTTGGACGCAATCCAACGGACGTTGAATTGATGATGTTTGCGCAGGCCAATAGCGAGCATTGCCGCCACAAAATCTTCAATGCCCAATTCACCATTGATGGACAGCTTCAGGCTGACAGTTTGTTCGGCATGATTCGACATACCCATCAACAAAATCCACAGCACACCGTGGTGGCTTATTCAGACAACGCCTCCGTCATGACCGGCCACGCGGTAGAGCGCTTTGTTGCCAAACACGGTGGTCACTATGTCAAAGAAGACGCAACCCATCATGTTCTGATGAAGGTTGAAACCCATAATCACCCCACCGCTATTTCACCTTTTCCTGGTGCCTCTACAGGCGCGGGCGGTGAAATTCGAGATGAAGGTGCAACAGGTCGTGGCTCTAAGCCAAAGGCCGGTCTCACAGGCTTTACGGTGTCGAAATTGTGGGATGGTCCCAACGGTAAACCCGCGCACATTGCAAGTCCCTTGCAAATCATGACTGAAGGCCCTTTGGGAGGCGCGGCGTTTAACAACGAATTTGGGCGCCCCAATTTGCTGGGCTATTTTCGTGAATACGAACAATTGATCGATGGCGTAGTGCGTGGATATCACAAGCCCATCATGATTGCGGGTGGACTGGGCGTCATCGATAGCATTCAAACTCAAAAGATTCAATTTCCTGCTGGCACTTTGTTGATTCAATTGGGTGGGCCAGGCATGCTGATTGGAATGGGGGGCAGTGCAGCAAGCTCCATGGCATCGGGTGCAAATGCCGCCAATTTGGATTTTGATTCAGTCCAACGCGGCAATCCTGAAATCGAACGAAGGGCTCAAGAAGTCATCAACCATTGCTGGGTCTTGGGAAATGAAAATCCTATTTTGGCCATCCACGATGTTGGGGCTGGTGGTTTGTCCAATGCATTCCCCGAACTCACCAACGATGCGGGACGGGGCGCTCGATTTGACCTGCGATCTGTGCCCTTAGAAGCCTCGGGTTTGTCGCCCAAAGAAATTTGGTCCAACGAGAGTCAAGAGCGATATGTGCTGGCCATTGCGCCAGCCTCACTTGAAATCTTTCAAGCATTTTGCGAACGTGAGCGGTGCCCGTTTGCTGTTGTTGGCATCGCCACTGAAGAACGCCAACTCATATTGTCAGACGGTGACGCTTCTGATCAGGCATTCACAACGCCTGTCAACATGCCCATGAACGTGTTGTTGGGCAAGCCTCCCAAAATGCACCGTGATGTTCAATCGCTGAAGCGCCAAATCACAGCCATCGACCTGACAGGCATCAACTTGCAAGAGGTGATCGTCCAGGTATTGAGCCATCCTACAGTTGCTTCCAAACGGTTTTTGATCACCATCGGCGATCGCACAGTGGGGGGGCTAACACACCGAGATCAAATGGTGGGTCCATGGCAGGTTCCTGTAGCCGATTGCGCCGTCACTTTGGCTGACTACCAGGGCTTCAAAGGCGAAGCCATGAGCATGGGCGAACGTACACCGCTTGCCAGCGTCAATGCCGCGGCTTCAGGTCGCATGGCTGTGGCCGAAGCCATTACCAATTTATTGGCAGCCCCGATTGAACTAGACCGTGTGAAGCTCAGCGCCAATTGGATGGCAGCTTGCGGTGAACCTGGTGAAGATGCAGCCTTGTATGAAACCGTAAAAGCGGTAGGCCTTGAATTGTGTCCTGCGCTGGGCGTTTCGATCCCTGTCGGCAAGGACAGCCTGTCAATGAAAACACAGTGGACGGATGACAAAGGCTCTCACAAAGTGACCTCGCCTGTCAGT
>JBIKOZ010000163.1:0-4953 GCA_044357745.1 Limnohabitans sp.
TATTTCTGGGCTCGCATGGCGCAAGTGGCATTGGCCAAAATTGCAGCGGCCGAAGAAGATGCGCAGCGTCCCGACCCCTTCTATAAGGCTAAACTCCAAACGGCACGTTTTTACTTCGCACGTTTGTTACCAGAAACACTCAGCCTCATGAACACTGCGCGCTCAGGTGCGGAAGTGCTCATGGACACGGATTTGGCGTTGGCTTAAAAATTCACCTGCATTTGACCTCCATAGTTAGGAAACATCGATGAAATTAACAGTCTTCGCAGCAGCGGTTGCATGGGCCTCATTCACTGGCGCGGCATTTGCCAACTCACCCGTGGGACAGTGGCACACAGTTGATGACAAAACAGGCGCGCCGAAAAGCCTGGTGGTTATTTCTGAGCATCAAGGCGCGATGCGAGGCCGTGTTGACAAGATACTTCGCAAAGACGCCGATCAAAATGCCAAATGCGAAAAGTGCAGCGATGAGCGTAAAAACTTGCCCATCTTGGGTCTTGAAATTATTCGGGGCGCCAAAAAAGTTGCCAATAAAAATGTATGGGAAGACGGTGAAATTCTCGATCCAGAAAATGGCAAAACCTATGGTCTGCGCCTAACGCCCATTGAAAATGGCGCCAAATTAGAAGTTCGGGGTTCGATGGGACCCTTCGGCAGAACTCAAACTTGGGTTCGCGTACCCTGATGCTGTGTGCATGTCTGCCTGCGCACTTTGTTGACTCATTGAAAGTTTAAAAAATCATGTCCGACATCCTGACCCACTTTGATGCAGGTGTGACCACCCTCACGCTCAATCGTCTAGACAAGAAAAATGCCATCACCGGTGACATGTACGCCGCCATGGCCCAAGCCATTGACCATGCACAGGCCGATCCTGCAACACGCGTGCTGGTCATTCAAGGCCACGAAAGCATCTTCAGTGCGGGCAACGACATTGCTGATTTTTTAAACAAACCCCCTTCCACTGTTGATTCACCTGTGTTTCATTTCATGCGTGCGCTGAGCCTGTTTGAAAAGCCTGTGATTGCTGCTGTGGCTGGCCCTGCGGTGGGCATTGGCACCACTTTGTTGTTCCATTGCGATTTGGTTTATGCCGGCGACAATGCCGCCTTTTCCATGCCCTTTGTCAATCTGGGTTTGTGTCCCGAATTTGCTTCCAGCATGTTGGCGCCCCAGATGTTTGGCTATCACCGCGCAGCGGAAGCTTTGTTGTTGGGCGAGGCATTCTTTGCGGAGGCCGCGCTTGACATAGGTTTGGTCAATCGAGTGGTGCCGCCAACTGAAGTCAATGGTCATGCGCAAGCGCAAGCTAAAAAATTGGCGGCCAAGCCCTTGTCTTCGCTGATTGAAACCAAGCGACTCATGAAGGGGGGTCAAACCAAGGCTTTGATTGAGCGCATGGGAGAAGAAGGCCAAAGCTTTCGCAGAATGCTGACCGAACCTGCCGCGCGTGAAGCTTTTGGCGCATTCATGGAAAAAAGAAAGCCAGATTTCTCTAAAATCTAAGCTGCTGGTTCAAACTTAGATCTTTCATGACATCCTCACGCTCTGATACACCACCTCTCGTCGACTTTGAGCCTGAGTTCATTGCGGGTTTGCGCGAAATCTACGAAGAGAAAATTCTCTTCAATCAGTGGGCAGGTTTGAAGGTTGACAGTGTCAAGTCAACAGGCATTGTGGCCACCCTTGTCATGAAGCCGGAGTTCGTGGGCCACTATGCCCATCACCGCATTCATGGGGGCGTCATCAGCGCTGTGTTAGATGCCATCGGCAGCATGGCTGTCATGGCGGCTTTGGGTGCCAAGCACATGGACGAGTCGGTTGCCAAGCGCTTAGAGCGGTTTGCGCGGCACAGCACCATCGATTTGCGAATTGATTTTCTGCGCCCAGGCATTGGCGAAAAATTCACCATCCATGCTGAAGCCATGCGCGTAGGTGCTCGCGTGGGAAATGCCCGCATGGAGTTTCGCGGCGCCGATGGCAAGCTGTTGTCAACCGGTACCGCTGCTTACCTCACTTCTTGAGCAAGCCGCTACTTTATTCAACCTTGATTTTGACTTAGATTGTGACTCATGCGCCATCACGGTGATAGCTCGGCTGCTTCCGCAACCCCCCAAGCCCCTTCCCCCAAGGACCACGATGGTCGCACCTTGAAAAGATTGCTGCCCTATCTGCTCACCTACAAGTGGCGGGTGGCAGCGGCCTTGCTGTTCATGGTGGGCGCGAAGTTGGCCAATGTGAGTGTGCCCATCTTGTTGAAAGACTTGATCGACAGCATGAGCTTCAAGCCGAATGACCCTGCGCAGGTTTTGGTGGTGCCCTTGGCATTGCTGGTGGGCTACGGCGCTCTCAGGCTCATGACCTCTGCATTTACAGAGCTCAGAGAGTTGGTGTTTGCCAAAGCAACACAGGGCGCAGCGCGCAGCATTGCGCTAGAAACCTTTCAGCATTTACATGCCTTGAGTTTGCGTTTCCATTTGGCGCGCCAAACCGGCGGTATGACCCGCGACATTGAGCGCGGTGTGCGCGGTATTGAATCGCTCATCTCTTATTCACTTTACAGCATCGTTCCCACCTTGATTGAAGTGGCGCTGGTGCTTTCAATCTTGGCCATCAAGTTTGACGCTTGGTTTGCATGGATCACTTTGGCAGCGCTGAGTTTGTATATTTTCTTCACGGTGCGCATCACAGAGTGGCGAACGCATTTCAGAATTCAAGCCAACGAATTTGATTCTGCGGCCCACACCAAAGCCATTGACTCACTGCTCAACTACGAGACGGTCAAATACTTTGGCAATGAAGCTTACGAAGCCCGTCGCTATGACGAAAGTTTGGAGCGCTTGCGAAAAGCCCGATTGAAAGCGCAAACCTCTTTGTCTTTGCTCAACACGGGGCAACAGCTCATCATTGCCAGCGCGTTGGTGGCCATGCTGTGGCGCGCCACGCAAGGTGTGGTGGAAGGGCGCATGACCTTGGGCGATTTGGTCATGATCAACGCTTTCATGATTCAGCTGTACATCCCCTTGAATTTCTTAGGAGTGCTTTACCGCGAAATTAAACAGAGTCTCACAGACCTGGACAAAATGTTCGTGCTCATGGACCGTGAGCGGGAAGTGGCCGATGCGCCCAATGCACCTGATTTAAATTGCCAACACAGCGCGCACTTGAAGTTTGAATCGGTCTCGTTTGCCTATGAATCAGACCGGCCCATCTTGCACAACATCAGCTTTGAAATTCCCTCAGGTAAAACGGTGGCGGTGGTGGGGCCCTCGGGTTCAGGCAAATCGACCTTGGCGCGTTTGATGTTTCGCTTCTACGACGTACAGCAAGGTCGGATCACCATCAATGGGCAAGACATTCGCCAAGTAACGCAGCACAGTGTGCGCAAAGCCTTGGGCATCGTGCCGCAAGACACCGTGCTGTTCAATGACACAGTGGCTTACAACATTGGCTACGGCCTGACCGGCGCTTCGCAAGAGGACATCGAAACAGCGGCCAAAGCCGCGCGCATTCACGACTTCATTGCGTCCACGCCAAAGGGCTATGCCACCTCTGTGGGTGAGCGAGGCCTGAAACTCTCGGGTGGCGAAAAGCAACGCGTGGCCATTGCAAGAACCCTTTTGAAAAATCCCCCCATCTTGGTCTTTGATGAGGCCACATCGGCCCTTGATTCAGCCAACGAGCGTGCCATTCAAGCCGAATTGGCCAGTGCGGCCCAAAACAAAACCACCTTGGTCATTGCGCACCGCTTGTCCACGGTGGTGGATGCGCATGAAATTTTGGTGATGGAGGCAGGGCAGATCATTGAGCGAGGCAACCATGCCCATTTGCTGCAACTCAATGGGCGATATGCCGAAATGTGGGCTTTGCAGCAAAACAATGAAGCCAGTGCAGAGGAAGACCAGGTCAAAGTCTGAGCCTTCAAGCGTGCCCAACTGCGAGATAATGCAGGCATGGAAACCAAGTGGTTAGAAGACTTTGTGAGCTTGGCTGAAACGCGCAGTTTCAGCCGGTCGGCCCAATTGCGCCACATCACTCAGCCGGCTTTTTCTCGGCGCATTCAGTCTCTTGAGGCATGGGCTGGCACCGACTTGGTCGACCGAAGCTCCTACCCCACCTCTCTCACGCCTGCAGGCGAGACACTTTATGCACAAGCTTTAGAGCTCTTGCAATTTTTGCACAATGCGCGGGCCATGCTTCGAGGTCATGCTTCGGCGGGCCAAGACGTGATTGAATTTGCGGTGCCGCACACTTTGGCCTTTACCTTTTTCCCCGCTTGGGTGGCGGGCTTGCTTGAAAGTTTTGGGCCGCTCAAAAGCCGATTGAATGGCCTGAATGTGCATGACGCTGCCATGCGCTTGGTGGAAGGCGGATGTGATTTCTTAATCTCTTACCACCATGCCTCGCAGCCGTTGCAGTTGGATGCTGAGCATTACGACATGGTCACATTGGGCCAAGAGAGTTTGGCGCCCTATGCCAAAGTTCAACCCGATGGCCAGCCGCAATTTCAGTTTCCAGGCACTGTGCAAAAGCCATTGCCCTATTTGGGCTATGCCCATGGTGCTTATCTAGGCCATGTGACCGATCTCATTTTGAAACAATCGGGGGTGCCGATTCACCTTGACCGAGTGTATGAAACCGACATGGCAGAAGGACTCAAGGTCATGGCGGTGGAAGGTTTGGGCATTGCGTTCTTGCCAGGGAGCGCTGTGAAAAAAGAATTACAAAGTGGCAGCCTCGTGCCCCTCACTTTGCCCCAAGGTCAAAGTCTTTCAATGCACATGGACATTCGGGCGTACCGTCAAAAACCCAATGCCAAAAACAACCCTAAGAAAAGTGCAGAAGCCTTGTGGGCTTTTTTAGAAAATTCAGCCAAGCCATAGCGGCTTGGCGAAACCCCCCGATGTTTAATCCATACAAATATGACTTCTAACTTCAGCATCACCAAGCCCG
>JBIKOZ010000164.1:0-4910 GCA_044357745.1 Limnohabitans sp.
TGCTTGGCCCCTTTAGTGCTTCCTGCAAAATAGCTCAGCCTAAAGTACCTGCGCGCAAGCCCGACATTACCGCACCTTCTAGCGTCGCTGGGTAGGGTCCCTCAACATAGTCGCCGCAAATGCTCAGCCCTGACAGCGGCTTGGGATGCGGGCGTTTTAAATCAGGCGTGCATGCAAAGGTGGCTCTTTTTTCGATCACAGTTTGAACAACGGTAAGCCTAGCGTGACCGGTCAAAGTCATGGCTTGTTGTAAAACGTTTTCTTCGAGAGCCGCTTTGGTTTGATGGCTGGCACTCACCACAAAAGCCAGAAGTCCTGGCGTGTTGGCCTCTTCGTACATTTGGCCTCGGTCAAAAACAAATTGGGCGGGAGCCGTCGCACTGGATTGCAAAGCCATCATGGGTTGCGATAATTTGAAATCTGAATCTGCTTGAATATAGACGGTGGCAATGGCTTCATGCTTTAACTGCGCGGCATTCTCAGCCCATGCGGCTTGCAGGGGTGCCATCAATTGCGCGGCATCCCACGCGGGTGTTGCCAACACAACATGGTCAAACAGTGCACCTTCAATTTGCCATTGAACTTGATCAGCCTTGATGCGTTCAATGTGATGAATTCGTGTGCCCAACTGGCATACTGCGCCGCGGTCAGTTAACCATTTCACTGCAGCATGTGGAAACAACTCGCCCAAATCTTTTCTTGGGAGAAGCAGATCAGAGCTGCCTTGAGGACCCAACAACGCATCGTGTAGCACCCTTAAAAATACAGCGCCGCTGGCTTGGTGGGCGGGCGTATTTAAAGCGGAGACACACAGGGGCTCAATGAAGTTTGCGAAAACCTTTGGCGTCAAGGCTTGGCACAGGTTGGCCACGCTCAGTTGTGGATCACATTTGAATTGATTTTTTCGCCAATGTGCAGCGGTCTTCAACAGTTGCCATTTATCGTCAATCGACCACCCTTTGGCAGTCGCAATGCCCCACAGTAAGTTCAAGGGCCTGGGCCAGCGATTGAGTGCCAGTCCATGGCCTTGAGTGTCTTTTAAATTGAGCGGCATGCGCCATAAGACTTGATCCATGTCGATGCCGACGGTTTTCATCAAGCTGAAGGTTTGTTGATAGGCCCCAATCAGTATGTGTTGGCCATTGTCCAAGGCGGGGTAATTTGCGTGTTGCACCTCCAGCGATCTAGCGCGCCCCCCCCAATGTCGACTGGCTTCAAAGAGTCTGACCTGATGGCCACGTTGTGTAGCGGTAATGGCCGCTGAAAGACCGGCCCACCCCGCGCCAATGACGGCAACTTTGAGGGGCATGGGGTTGGCGGGTGGCGCCATTAAAGCCGACCGAGTGCTTGAACTTTCCAAGCGAGCCAAAGTTTACGCAAGGGCGTGAGAGAAATTCTTTGGTGTAAGACCTGAAAATTGTCTGCCTCAATTTCTCGCAACAGGGTTCGATAAATGCTGGCCATCATGAGGCCTGGTTTTTGAGCGCGCTTATCGGCATCCGGCAGCATGGCAAAGGCTTTTTCGTAAAGCTGGTGAGCGCGTGCTGCTTGAAATTTCATGAGGGCTGTAAATCGATCGGAGTATTGACGTTGCATTAAATCTTGCGCCTTCACATCAAACTGTTTGAGCTCATCGATGGGCAAGTAAATACGACCCCTTAATGCATCCTCGCCCACATCGCGCAAGATGTTGGTCAGTTGAAAGGCCAGGCCCAGGGTGTGTGCATATTGCGTGGTGGCAGGATCTGTTTGTCCAAAAATTTTGGCGGCCACTTCTCCCACCACGCCCGCGACCAAGTGGCAATAACGCTGCAGGCCTGGGTAATCCAAGTAACGTGTTTGCGACAGGTCCATCTGGCAGCCTTCGACGACTGACAGCAAATGGTGAGCCTCAATGCCATAGTGGGCAACGTGAGGCATGAGGGCTTTCATGACCGGATGGGTCGGGTTGCCTTCAAAGGACTGTGCTACTTCCTTTGCCCACCATGCCAACTTGCTCTGCGCCACACTGGGGTCTGATATCTCGTCGACGACATCGTCAACTTCACGGCAAAAAGCATAGAAAGCGGTAATGGCTTCGCGTCGATTGACCGGTAAAAACAAAAAGGCGTAGTAAAAACTGCTGCCTGAATTGGCAGCTTTTTGTTGAACGTAGTCTTTTGGTGTCATTGACCAGATTCTCCCATTCTCCGGCCTACATCCAAAGTGCACGCCAAAACATCAAGGGAATATCCCAAATTCGAAGTCGTGGCCGTGTGTTCATCGCTCGGGGGCCAAGGGCCTTTACTTTTTCCAAAATTCGAAGCCCACCTTGAACCATCAGCCGAAGCTCCCAGCCAGCGCGACCCGGCACCCGATGTACCAAAGGAGCGCCTGAGTTCATCAATTGAAGTGCGTGCTCACACAAATGCTTCAGCACATCGCTCACATTCATCGCAGCTTCTAATTGTGTAGGTAAATAAAACCGGCCCCGCGGAATGTCTTCACTGAGATCTTGCCAAAAATTAATCAACTGTAGCGCGCTGCAAATGGCATCGCTTTGTTGGAGGGCTGTCGGATCCTGTACCTCGTACAAATGAAGCAATAGCCGTCCTACCGGGTTGGCGGAGAGCTTGCAATAACGCAGCAGCATTTCAACATCTTCATAACGATGTGCGCTTGCTGTGGCTTGAACATCTTGTTCAAACGCGCTCAATAAATTGTCCAGCAAATTCGTTGGCAATTGATAAGTTTCAATCACCTGATGAAGGGGCCCAAAGATATCAGACCGATGACCTGACGCATTGGCGCTCTTTTGTAACTCATCTCGGAAGGCTTGAAGTTGAATCAATCGTTGATTGGGTGGTGCATGACCCTCATCCGCAATGTCATCGGCTGCCCGCGCAAAGGCATAGATGGCGGCGATGGCCGGACGAAGTCGCGGCGGACACAGCCAGGAAGCCACCGGAAAATTCTCGGGGTGGTCGATCGGCAGGGCCTGAATGTTGGAAGGTGAGGGGGTATGGCGGCGCATCTTTGACGACATTCTCGCTTGACAAAGGTCATGGATTACCCTAGATTACTAACCAGTCAGTCATTAATTTTGGACATTTCATGCATTTCCTCCCATTCTCTGTGCTTGCGACCTCTGTGTCATTGGCATTGTTAGCCTGTTCGCCTCAACAAGAAACGTCTGAGCCAATTCGCGCAGTCAAACTCATGACGGTAAGCACCTCAGATTTAAATGTCCAAGGCGAATACGCGGCCGAGGTACGCGCTCGCGTGGAATCGCGTCTTGGCTTCAGAGTGGGCGGAAAAATCTTAGTTCGGCAAGCTGAGACGGGTCAACGCGTTCAAGCGGGTCAGGTTTTGGCTGAAATTGATGTGAAAGATTTCGCGCTGGCAGCCCAAGCAGCACAAGCACAGCTGATGGGCGCTCAATCACAAAGAGACTTGACGGCAGCCGACTTCAAACGGTACGAGGCTTTGTTTGCGCAAAACTTTATCAGTGCTGCAGAATTGGAAAGACGATCTGCTGTTTTGAAGGCTGCGCAGGCCACGCTTGATCAAGCGATGGCACAAGCCCAAGCCCAAACCAACCAAGTGGGTTATGCCAAATTAAGCGCCACAACCTCCGGCGTGGTCACTGGGGTAGAAGCCGAACCGGGTCAAGTGGTCTCAGCAGGGCAGACAGTGCTTCGCTTTGCGCAAGACGGCGCACGCGATGCCGTATTCGCGGTGCCTGAGCATGTGGTGAGTCGATTGAAGTTAGGTCAAAAAATGACCGCCAGCGTGGGCAGTACGCGTCAAATATTCAACGGTCAACTGCGTGAAATTGGTGCCAGTGCAGACCCCGTCACGCGCACGTTCATGGTGAAGTTGGGATTGGAAAAAGCAGAAGCTTTGCCTTTGGGAGTGACTTTGAATGTGCAGGCCCCTCAGTTGGCGGGTAGCCAATCAGATGTCATCAAAATTCCGACCAATGCGATGCGCCAAGAAGGCACACAAACAGCGGTTTGGGTCTTTGATCCGCAGTCTTCAACAGTGTCCTCCCAAATTGTTCAAGTGGCCACGGCAGAAGGCAACGAGGTGGTCATTGCTTCTGGCTTAAAGCCTGGCCAGCAAATTGTGAGTGCGGGTGTCCATGTGTTGTCGCCTGGCCAAAAGGTCACGGTTTACAACGCTGACATCATGCCAGCCCCCGTCGCAAAGTAAGCCATGCGAACAGAACCCAAAACAGGTTTCAACCTGTCTAAATGGGCGTTGGATCATCCCGCGCTGACTCGCTATTTGATGTTGGTACTCATGCTCATGGGCACCTTTGCTTTTTTCAACTTAGGTCAAGACGAAGACCCGCCCTTTACTTTCAGGGTGATGGTGGTGAGGGCTTATTGGCCTGGTGCTTCAGCGCAGCAAATGGCAGAGCAAGTCACCGACAAATTAGAGCGCACACTTCAAGAAGTGCCTTACGCAGACAAGATTCGCAGCTACTCAAAGCCTGGCGAAGCACAAATCATTTTCCAAGTTAAAGACTATGCAAAACCTGCAGAGGTGGCCAATGTTTGGTACACCGTGCGTAAAAAAATTGGTGACATGCGGGGCACGTTGCCAACAGGCGTGGTGGGGCCATTTTTCATCGATGATTTTGGCGATGTCTATGGCGTGATCTATGCGCTACAGGCCGATGGTTTCTCACCTGCAGAAGTGAAAAAATTTGCAGATGAGGCAAGGCAAAAAATATTGCGCGTCAAAGATGTAGCCAAGGTCGAACTTTTTGGTGTTCAAGACGAGAAAGTATTCATCGAAATTTCACAAAAGAAATTGGCCAGCATGGGACTCGACATGGGCGCCATCATCGCCCAATTGGGTCAGCAAAATGCGGTTGAATCTGCAGGCACTTTGAATTTGCCTGAAGATGCTGTTCAATTGCG
>JBIKOZ010000165.1:0-4888 GCA_044357745.1 Limnohabitans sp.
ACAGCGATGAGCTTTCAGGCCGACTACTTGGCGGTGAGTTTTCCAAAAAATGCCACCGACATGGAAATGGCCAGACAGTTGGCCAATGTGGCTGCGGCTGAGTTCAATCACAAACCCGGCTTGATTGCCAAGATTGAGCGCGCAGAAGCCATTCCCCGTTTAGAAGAAATTTTATTGGCCAGCGACGGCATCATGGTGGCGCGCGGCGACTTGGCCGTTGAGGTGGGCAATGCGGTGGTACCTGCCTTGCAAAAGCGCATGATCAAACTGGCGCGCGCGCATGACAAAGTGGTCATCACGGCCACCCAAATGATGGAAAGCATGATTACCAACCCGGTGCCAACACGCGCTGAAGTGAGTGACGTGGCCAACGCGGTGTTGGACGGCACGGATGCCGTCATGTTGAGCGCCGAAACTGCGGCTGGTAAGTACCCTTTAGAAACCGTCGAAGAAATGGCCAAAATTTGTTTGGCCGCCGAGGCCGCTGAAGAAGTTGAGCTAGATGCTGATTTCAATGGCCAGTCCTTCAGTCACATCGATCAATCGATTGCCATGGGCGCCTTGTTTACCGCCCATCACTTGAACGCAAAAGCCATTGTGGCCCTCACAGATTCGGGCTCTACCGCTTTGTGGATGAGTCGTCATCGCGTGAAAATTCCAATTTATGCAGTGACCACCAAGCTCAGTTCGCAACGCAAAATGGCCCTCTATCGAAATGTGCGCCCACTCTTGATGGACACCAGTGCCGATAGAGACACGGCTTTGGTTCAGGCTGAAAATCATTTAAAGAGTCGCGGCATTGTGTCTTCTGGCGACATCTATGCGATCACTTGCGGAGAGCCTATGGGCGCACCCGGTGGCACCAACATGCTTAAAATTTCACGCGCTCAGTAAGCCCTGACTTTCAGTCGAAGTTTGCAAAAAACGAGATGGCCGATCCAACCTACGGTCCAGCAAAGCCAAGACGTCCAAAGTGTGTGGCTCATGAAATGTGCGCCTCGCACTTGTTGTGAAATGCCCAAAATAAAGCCCACCAAGACAGCCCAGCCCAACCACTTGAGGGCGGCTCTGGGCGCACTTTGCTGGAGTCCAAAAAATGCGGCCATGAATGCAAAGCCGGTGGACGCATGACCTGCTGGAAAGCAATGACCGCCGCCGCCATCGGCTTGTCCAATGTCCCAATGCGACACATAAGGCACGAGGCCGCCAAAGGCTTGTAGGTCCCAGGGGCAACTGGTTTGGCTGAAGCCTTTAACGAGGATCACAGCCAGCAGTGCGCACAACACACCCAAAAAGATGCCGGCTCTCTCGGCAGTTGCCAAAGACCTGAGGGGTCCCCAAGGACGCCAAACTCCCAAAAGCATGGCGATTAAGAAAAGCCAACCCAGTGTGCGAGCACCTTGATGCATGACCTTGACCATCCACCCATGTTCGCGCAGCGGAAATCCAGTGCTGTCGCCCCAAAGTCGGGCCATGGCCATGTCCCCGCCTGAAAAATCCCAAACCAGAAAAAGCAACAGCAGCCCTAGGCTGATGAGGGCGTTGAGGCGCCAATGTGCTGAAGAATTTGAGCTTGAGAGAGGGGTTGAGCTGACGAACATGATTTAAATCATAGTCGGACTGGCTACAAAACCCAGAATTTTCACAGACGCTTGTTAAAATCATGCTTAGTTACAAGCGGGTTACATGCTTTTCCGAAAATATTTTTCAACGGGAATCGCACGCCTTGGCTTAGGTCATTATTTTCAACTCTTTGGGACTTTTCACCATGGCACTCGTATCAATGCGCGAGCTGCTGGACCACGCCGCGGCCAATGGCTACGGTATTCCAGCCTTCAACGTCAACAATCTGGAGCAAGTTCAGGCCATCATGGAAGCCGCCAAAGAAACCGGCGCGCCGGTGATCATGCAAGCCTCGGCTGGCGCGCGCAAATATGCGGGTGAAGGCTTCTTGAAATTGTTGATTCAAGCCGCGGTTGAGTCGTATCCAGAAATTCCCGTGGTGATGCACCAAGACCACGGCCAAAGCCCGGCCATCTGCCAAGGCGCCATTGACTTGGGCTTTAGCTCGGTCATGATGGACGGCAGCTTGGAAGCCGACGGCAAAACCATTGCCAGCTACGAATACAACCTGGAAGTGACGCAAAAAGTGGTCAGCATGGCGCACAAACTGGGCATCACCGTGGAAGGTGAATTGGGTTGCCTGGGTTCTTTGGAAACCATGCAAGGCGACAAGGAAGATGGCCACGGCACAGACGCCGTGATGACCCGCGAGCAACTGCTCACAGACCCCGAACAAGCCGCCGATTTTGTGAAGCGCACGCAGCTGGACGCTTTGGCCATTGCCATTGGCACCAGCCACGGCGCCTACAAATTCACGCGCAAGCCGACGGGCGACATCTTGGCCATCGATCGCATTCAAGCCATTCACAATCGCATCCCCAACACCCACTTGGTGATGCATGGTTCTTCGAGCGTGCCACAAGACTTGTTGGCCATCATCCGCGAATATGGCGGCAACATGAAAGAAACCTACGGCGTGCCTGTCGAAGAAATTCAGAAGGCCATTCAATTTGGTGTGCGCAAGGTCAATATCGACACCGATATTCGCTTGGCCATGACCGCTGCAGTGCGCAAATTCATGGCGCAAAACCCCGACAAATTTGATCCCCGCGAATGGCTTAAACCAGCCCGCGAAGCGGCCAAACAAATTTGCAAGCAACGCTACATCGAGTTTGGCTGTGAAGGCCAAGCTCCCAAAATCAAGGGCCACAGCTTGCACGTGGTGGCAGGCCAATACGCCAAAGGTGAGTTAGCGCAAGTTGTTCACTGAAATTGGCTCGATAATGCAGTCACTATGACAACCGTTTCTGCATTGCACACGTCTGCTTTAACGTCACTCACCTTGCTCGCACGTGGCAAGGTGAGAGACAACTATGCAGTGGGCACCGATCGGATTTTGATGGTGGCCTCAGACCGCATCAGCGCCTTTGACGTCATCATGGGCGAACCCATTCCTGGCAAAGGCGTGTTGCTCACGCAAATGGCCTTGTTTTGGTTCGACAAACTCGGCCCCAAAGGTCTGAACCTGTGTCCCATTCACCTCACTGGCGATGCGCCTGAGAGTGTGGTCAGTGCAGCCGAAGTGTCGCAGGTGACGGGGCGCTCTATGCTGGTGAAGCGCTTGAAACCACTGCCTGTTGAAGCGGTGGTGCGAGGCTACTTGGCGGGCAGTGGCTGGAAAGAATACCAAGAAGGCCGAGCGGTGTGTGGTGTGAAGTTGCCTGCTGGTTTGAAAAACGCCAGCAAGTTACCCGAGCCAATCTACACCCCAGCTGCCAAGGCTGCGGTGGGCGAGCACGATGAAAACATCACGTTTGAACAAACCGCAGAGATGATCGGCCTCGATTTGGCCACGCGCATCAAAGACATCAGCATTTCAATTTACAAAGCGGCAAGCGCCATTGCTTTTGAAAAAGGCATCCTCATTGCTGACACCAAATTTGAATTCGGTTTAGATACTGATGGCACCTTGGTTTTGATGGACGAGGTGCTCACGCCTGATTCATCGCGTTATTGGCCCGCTGAGAGTTATGTGGAAGGGATCAACCCGCCCAGCTATGACAAGCAGTTTTTGCGCGATTGGCTAGAAAGCACCCTGGCCAATGGCAAGCCCTGGGACAAAACACCACCCGCGCCCCGGTTACCCCGTGAAGTGATAGAAAAGACCGCTGCAAAATACGAAGAAGCGATGCAGCGATTGACGCGCTGAGAGCCTGGCTTTTTCAGTTCAGCATCATGCTCAGTTTGCGCCGATAGCCAGACACCATCACGGCTTGAGGGTCTTCTTGCACCGCACTTTTCCCCATGAGTTCGATGCCACCGGCTGATTTGCCGGTGTGATCAACCCCGGCTTTGGATGCGGCGGGCGTGAGAAGTTCCAACATGCCCACCATGGTTTTGCGCGGTGCTTCGTCATTCCATTTTTTGTCGCGCATGATGATCTCTAAAAGCTCGTCCATGGCGCCAACCCAATCGTCGCTGGCCAAGAGCACGCGGGCTTTGGCGAAGCGCGCGTCAAAGTCGCGCTTGTTGGCGGCAATGAGTGCGTCAAACTTCTCAAGCGACCATTGACCCATGGGATCGGTGCTGACAAAGCTCAAAGCATCGAGCCACTGCTTCAATGCTTCAAAGCGCAGCTTGAGAGGAATTTGAGACAAGCAGGGTTTGAGCACGGTGCCCGCGGTGTCGAGTTGGCCCATTCTGATGAGCAGTTTGACCAAGTCAAAGCGCGCGTCGTCGTTTTCGGGGTTGGCTTCAAGGGCTTCGAGCAACTTGGCTTGCGCAGTTTCTAAATCGCCCGATTCCATCAGGGCTTCGGCTTCTTGCACGTCTGTCGCCGCCAAGACCTCGTTTTCGCCGGGCACATGTTTATCAAGGAATTCGCGCAATTTACCTTCGGGTACGGCGCCCATGAAGCCGTCTACGGGCTGGCCGTTTTTAAGCAACACGCAGGTGGGGATGCTTTTGATGCCAAAGGCAGCGGCCAGTTGCTGCTCTTGGTCGGAGTCAATTTTGACCAATTTGAAGCGTCCACCGTAGGCAACTTCCATCTTTTCTAGGAGAGGGCCCAAGGTTTTGCAGGGGCCGCACCAAGGGGCCCAAAAGTCGACCAGCACAGGGGTGGTCATGGAGGCCGCAATGACCTCGGCTTCAAATGTTTCTACAGTGACATCAATCATATTTACCAGACCTATGGCCTAAACCTTAAAATTCAAGGATTCAACCGAAATTCAGTTGAGACAATTTTCTTTAACGCTTCATTAAAGCCCAACATGCCAAACACAGCATCCAAAGCCAAAACACGCATCGGCGTGGTCATGGGATC
>JBIKOZ010000166.1:0-4884 GCA_044357745.1 Limnohabitans sp.
TTGGCCATGTTTGGACCGCCCGATGCAGACAGTCCTAACAGTGTGCAAGGCATGCGCTGGGGCATCAAGCGGATTAGCAACGATGACCTGCGCCAAAAGTTTGTGGATGCCACCGTGCCACAGGCCAAGATCTTGGGCGTGACCTTACCCGACCCCGATTTGAAATGGAATGAAGAACGCCAGCATCATGATTACGGCCAAATTGATTGGGATGAATTCTGGGCCACTGTGAATGGCAATGGGCCTTGCAACAAAGAGCGCTTAGGTGGTCGCGTCAAGGCTTGGAACGATGGTCAGTGGGTGCGCGATGCTGCATTGGCGCATGCCAACAAGCAAGCAGAGAGACAAGCACAGAAGAATTTGAAGGAAGCCGCATGAGCGCGCAAAAAACCACCGATGCAGCGCAAGCAGCTGGTCACTCTACAACGGCTTCGTCTTCATCCACCACAGCTTCGAGTTCATCTTCACCCGCACTTAAAGAGTGGCCCTTATGGGAAGTCTTTGTGCGCAGCAAGCAAGGCCTAGAGCACAAGCACTGCGGCAGTTTGCACGCCTCCGATTCAGAGCACGCTTTGCAAATGGCACGCGATGTGTACACGCGCCGTCAAGAAGGCGTGAGCATTTGGGTGGTGCAATCTTCGTCCATTGCGGCCAGTGAGCCCAACGACAAATCTGAATTTTTTGAGCCTTCTAGCGACAAGGTTTACCGCCACCCCACCTTCTACGAAATTCCATCTGAAGTGGGGCACATGTGATGTCTGGCGCGCAACCTGCGATGAGCTCTGGCGGAAATCATTTTACGCAATCAGTTGTGTCTCAAGTCGAACAACATCTGCCTATCGACTATCTTTTGCACTTGGCCGACAACGCCTTGGTGCTGGGTCAACGCAATGCTGAATGGAGTGGTCACGGCCCCGTTTTGGAAGAAGACATTGCCTTGTCCAACAACAGTTTGGACCTGATTGGCCAAGCACGTTTGTTGTACCAAGAAGCAGCGGCGCAAATGGGCAACGGCGCCACTGAAGACGCGTTGGCATTTTTTCGCGATGTGCCCGATTTCAAAAACTACACATTGCTTGAGTTACCGAATCATCCGCCACTTGCTGGCACATCGGCCAGCGATCGTGATTTCGCAACCACCTTGGTGCGTAACTTTTTGTACAGCGCACTGATGGTGTTGGTGTGGGACAAGTTGCAGCATGCACCGCATGCACAACTGGCCGCTATTGCTGCCAAGTCACTCAAAGAAGTGCGCTACCACTTGCGTCATTCACGCGATTGGTTGCTGCGCATGGGAGACGGCACCACAGAATCTCACGGTCGTGCTCAAGCGGCCATCAACCACTTGATGCCTTACACGCAAGAGTTTTGGTCCAGTACCGAATACGAGTCTGAAGCTTCCAAAGCAACGGGTTTGGACATGGTCAGTTTGCAAAGTGATTGGAATCAAATTGTGGACCAGGCTTTGACTGAGGCCACATTGAAGCGCCCTGCCCCTGGCGGCTTTGTATCCACTGGCAAATTCAGCATTCACTCAGAGCATTTGGGCTTCATGTTGGCCGAAATGCAAAGCTTGCCACGTGCGCATCCCAACGCCACTTGGTAATTCAAGATCGACATGACACTGGCAACTACAGCCCCCGCTTCAGATGCGCCACAACACAGCGCCCTTGGGCACGTGTGGCAGTTGCTAGAGTCTTTGACCGATCCAGAAATTCCTGTCGTCACACTTCGCGAGTTAGGCATCTTGCGTGATGTACGAACCGCTCTAGCGCAAGATGGTACTGAACAGTTGGAAGTGATCATCACACCCACCTACAGCGGCTGCCCTGCCATGGGTCAAATTGAAGACGACGTGCACAGCTTGCTTCAAGCGCATGGCTTGAAGGGCAAAGTCAAAACACAACTGGCACCCGCATGGACCACCGACTGGATCACGACAGAGGCCAAAGAAAAGTTGCGCGCATACGGCATTGCGCCGCCGCACAGCGGTGCTGATCATGATTGCCAAACCAAGAGTGGCAAAGCAAACGAAACCAACCCCTCCAGCATCATTCAATTCGCAGCCCGCAGCGCCAGCAATCCTGGTCGTCACGAGCAACTGGCGGTGCCCTGCCCGCAATGCAATTCAAATAACACCACCGAAACATCACACTTTGGCTCCACCGCCTGCAAAGCGCTTTACCGCTGCCTCGATTGCATGGAGCCCTTTGACTATTTCAAGCCGTATTGATGCAACAGCTCATTCCAAAACGACAAGCTACGCACCAAACTGAAAATTTTTGAACTATGACCGCCTTTAAATTTCACGATCTGCCCGTGTCAAACATCACACCCGAAGCAGCAGGTGCGGTGGCCATCACATTTCAAGTGCCAGAGGATTTGCGCAGCGGTTTCAATTTCACAGCAGGCCAGTTTTTAACCTTGCGCGCCAGCATTGATGGCAACGATGTGCGACGCAGTTACTCCATCAGCTCTTCACAAAATTCATACGCACAAAACGGTACTTTAGAAGTCGGCATTCGCCCTGTTCAAGGCGGTGTGTTTTCTAACTGGGCTGCCACACAACTCAAAGTAGGCGACGTGCTGCGCGTCATGCCAGCCGATGGCCGCTTCATCGTGCAGCGCCCCCGAGCCATTCACCGCGTAGGCTTTGCAGCAGGCTCTGGCATCACGCCCATCTTGTCCATCTTGGCCAGCACCTTAGAAGATCAATCCGAGTCCAAATTCACCTTGGTCTATGGCAACCGCCGCATGGACAGCGTCATGTTCAATGAAGCGCTGCAAGACCTTAAAGACCGCTATCCGAACAGGCTCACACTCATTCATGTGCTGTCTCGCCAGGCTCAAGAAGTGCCCTTGCTTGAAGGCCGCATTGACGAAGCCAAGGTCAAAGAAATTGTGAGTTGCCTTTTGCCTGCGGCCAGCATGGACGAAGTCTTCATCTGCGGCCCTGAGGCCATGATTGAAGCTACAGAAAAAGCTTTGCTAGAAGTAGGCGTGCCTGCGCGCAATATTCGAACAGAGCGATTTACATCGCCCACCCTAGAAGCTTTGCCCGCTGACGCTCGCAAGCAAGTCGTCTTGGGACACGAACCTGAATCTAAAGGCGATGTAGCTTTGACCATCGTGCTAGATGGCAAGAAGCATCACATGCAAATGTCGGCTACCGACAAAATTTTGGATGTTGCATTAGCAGCCGGCCTAGACCTGCCCTACTCATGCAGAGGCGGTGTGTGCTGTACCTGCCGCGCCAAAGTGATGCAGGGCAGCGTGGTCATGGAAAAGAACTTCACACTAGAAAAATGGGAAGCTGAACAAGGCTTTGTTCTCAGCTGCCAAGCCAAACCCACCAGCAAAGAAGTGGTGATGAGTTTTGATGAGCGTTAAATCAAGAATTCGCAACAAATTTGTGATCGCACTTAGTTCACCGAGACAGATATCAAGTCTCAAAAGTTGCGTAAATTCGGGAATTAAGCCGCATAAATTTCGAAATCAAGCCAATCGCTTCAACAACTCCAAAGTCGTCGCACTCTGGTTCATCGTGTAAAAGTGCAAAGCAGGCACCCCGCCATTGCGCAGTTGGTCGCACAAATCGGCCACCACATCCAAACCAAACGCTTTGATCGAAGCGGTGTCATCACCATAGCCCTGCAAACGCAAACGAATCCAGCGCGGAATTTCTGCACCGCACGCGTCTGAGAAACGAAGCAGCTGCGAGGAGCTGCTAATGGGCATGATGCCAGGCACCACGGGCACATCGGCGCCCAGTTTGTAGGCATCGTCTACAAAGCGAAAGTAAGCATCAGAGTTGTAAAAGTACTGCGTGATGGCCGAGTTGGCACCCGCTTTGACTTTCGAAACATAGGCCTGCAAATCAGACTCTGGTGACTTAGCCTGTGGATGAACTTCAGGATAGGCCGCCACTTCAATGTGAAAGTCATCACCCGTTTCTTTGCGAATGAAGGCTACCAAGTCGGATGCGTAATGAAACTCGCCTCCCATGCCGTAGCCGCTGGGCAAATCACCGCGCAATGCCACCAAGCGCTTCACGCCCATGGACTTCAAGATGTTAAGTTCTTTGCGCACAGACTCTTGAGAAGCGCCAATGCATGAAAAGTGAGAAGCAGCAGAAATGCCTTCTTTCAAAATTTCACTCACCGTACCAAAGGTGCCTTCTTGCGTAGAGCCACCAGCGCCATAAGTGACTGAGCAAAACTCTGGCGCTTGCGTGTACAGCTGCTGACGCACAGCGCGCAGCTTCTCCGCACCTTCAGGTGTTTTGGGTGGAAAAAATTCAAAGCTAACTGGTAATTTTTTCATCGCTCTCATTGAACTCGCTTATTCAGCAAACTCAATTGATTAGTTCGCGCCGACTTAGCGCTTTTTCAATCTGTCTCTGCAGGCTTCACCGCCTGCACAAAAAACTCACGATTGCCATCACCGCCATCAATGGCGCTGTCGTACCAACCGGTCACTTTCAAACCCAGCTCGCTCAAGGAGGTGCGAATGCGGTTTTCAATCACGGGGTACATGGCGGGGTCCTTCACCAAACCGTTCTTGCCAATGTTCTCGGGCTGCAATTCAAACTGGGGCTTGACCAACATCAGCAGCGCGCCACCTGGTTTCAAAAAAGGCACCACACCTGGCAACACCATGGTGAGAGAAATAAAAGACACATCCCCCACCAACACATCAAAGCCAGCTTCTGCGTCGGGAATGCGTTCGTCATCGGGCATCAACTCGCGCGCATTCACACCTTCAATGCAAATCACACGAGCATCTTCACGAACGCGCGGATGCACTTGGCCGTGGCCCACATCAATGCCCACCACATCGGCGGCACCATTCAACAGCAAACACTCGGTAAACCCACCAGTGCTT
>JBIKOZ010000167.1:0-4870 GCA_044357745.1 Limnohabitans sp.
TTATTTGCAATTGATGAGTGGCTCATCCAGTTCTGATGGCGATAACCGGGCGACCGAGTTGGGCGAAATTTCTCGAGGCCTCAAAATGCTGGCCAAAGAACTGCAGTGCCCTGTGATAGCGCTTTCCCAACTGAACCGAGGTGTTGAGCAAAGAACCGACAAGCGACCCATGATGAGCGACTTGCGAGAGTCTGGTGCGATTGAGCAAGACGCAGACATCATCATGTTCATTTACCGCGACGACTACTACAACAAAGATTCCAAAGATCCAGGCGTCGCCGAAATCATCATTGGCAAGCAACGTAACGGCCCCACCGGCGCCGTTCGTTTAACTTTCTTGAAACCCCTCACACGTTTTGAAAGCTTAGCCTCAAGCGGTGACAGTGGGGATTATTGAAACAAGTCTGGTCGATGAGCGGATGACTAGATGACTACTAGAGCACCTCGCTGGCAAAATCTGCCAGACGTGACCGCTCTCCGCGAGCCAAGGTAATGTGGCCACCATGCGGCCATCCTTTAAAGCGGTCTACGGCATACGTTAAACCCGAAGAACCTTCCGTGAGGTAGGGCGTGTCAATTTGCGCCAAATTGCCCATGCAAATGATCTTGGTGCCGGGGCCTGCACGGGTGATCAAGGTTTTCATTTGCTTGGGCGTCAAATTTTGCGCTTCGTCAATGATCACGTATTTGTTCATGAACGTGCGGCCACGCATGAAGTTCATGCTCTTAATTTTGATGCGACTGCGAATGAGTTCATTGGTTGCAGCCCGGCCCCATTCGCCAGCGTTGCCACCGTCACCTTTGGCCAAGAATTCCAAGTTGTCATCGAGCGCGCCCATCCATGGGCCCATTTTCTCTTCTTCTGTGCCCGGTAAAAAGCCGATGTCTTCGCCCACGCTCACGGTGGCGCGCGTCATGATGATTTCGGTGTAGCGACGATCATCCAAAACTTGTGTCAGACCCGCAGCCAAGGCCATCAAGGTTTTACCTGTGCCGGCAGTGCCTGCCAAGGTCACAAAGTCAACTTCGGGATCTGTCAGCATGTTCATCGCAAAGTTTTGTTCGCGATTGCGCGTGACCACACCCCACACGGCATTTTTGGCATGACCAAAATCTTTGAGTGTTTTGAGAACGGCCGTCTTGCCGCGGATTTCAGTCACGCGCGCGTAGAGGCTAGGTTCACCCGGGGCCTCCAAATAAACAAACTGATTGATCAGCAAACTCGGGACCAGCGGCCCACTAAAACGATAGAAGGTGTGGCTGCCTTGCTGCCAGCTTTCTATGGCCTTGCCGTGGCGATTCCAAAAATCTGTGGGCAAAGCCAATGCGCCTGAATAAAGCAAGTCGCCATCGTCTAAGACCTTGTCATTTTGGTAGTCTTCAGCAGCCATGCCCAGTGCCCTGGCCTTGACGCGCATGTTGATGTCTTTGGACACAAGCACAACTTCTCGTGGTGCATGAAGTTTCCCAAGAGCCTGTACGACGCCTAGAATTTGGTTGTCTGCTTTGCCTTGGGGCAGGCTGATGGGCAAACTGACATCCATCATTTGGGTTTGAAAGAACAGTTTTCCACCCGCCTCAATGTGGCCTGTGGTGCTCAAGGGCAAACCTTGTTGCATGTCTGTGCCAGGTGCTGCGGCCAGTGAATCTAGCGAGCGACTGGTTTGCCGCGCATTTCTGGCAACCTCGGTCATGCCTTTTTTATGACTGTCTAGCTCTTCAAGAACAATCATGGGCAAATAAATATCGTGCTCTTCAAATTGGAAAAGGCACATGGGGTCGTGCATCAGCACGTTGGTGTCTAGGACAAACAACTTGCTAGGGCCGTTGCTTTTCTTGAGCGACTTTACTTTTTTGGCAGAACTTGGTCGTGTAGGCCGCTCATATGCAGCTTCTTTCACGACGGGTGCTTCAAGTTTGAAGTCGGCGGTGCTTCGCTTGGGTGCGTTTTTACGAGCCGAAATTTCTGGGTGAGCTGGAGAGGTGGACGAAGGTGCCGTTTTTTGAGACTTAGGAATCGATGATGGTGAGATTAAGGATGCGCGCTGTGAAGGTGCGGGGGGCAATGGCATAAATCGAGGCCTCAGATGGAATGGTAGAAACTTGTAAGCAAAGAAAAAGCCGCCTTGAGGCCGAGGCGGCTTGACTTGATTGGCTAGAGCGAATGGGGCTGTTTTTCAGCTGCATAGCGACATTATGCTGCTTTTTTGAGGGCCTTCACTGCTTTTAAAACATCTTCAACGTGTCCCGGAACTTTTAGGCCGCGCCATTCTTCTTTGACGAGGCCATCGGGACCGATTAAAAATGTGCTGCGCTCAATGCCCTTCACTTTTTTGCCGTACATGATCTTGTTTTTAACCACGCCAAACATGTGACACATTTTTTCTTCGGTGTCTGCAATCAGGTCAAAAGGCAGTTCGAGTTTGGCTTTGAACTCATCGTGAGATTTCATGTTGTCGCGTGAAACGCCCAGAACGGTAGCCCCAGCTTTGGCAAAATCTTTGAATTTGTCGCGAAACTGCATGGCTTCCGTGGTGCAACCCGGCGTGTTGTCCTTCGGATAGAAGTACAAAATCATGATTTTGCCATTGTGTGATGTGTTTGAAACCTTGAGTCCGCCCGTTGCGTTTGCTTCAAATTCAGGGAGGGGTTTGTTAACAACGATCGCCATAGAACTAATCTCACGTGACAGAAATGAACCGCTTAAGCATCGAGTTGCACTGGGCAATCTCACTGGACGGCAATCCGATATTTTATCCTGAAACCTCGGGTCTTTGCCGGCCAGCTCCAAACACTTTGTTCAAATGGGCTTGGAATGGAGGAGGGCCATGACCACTCTGCGGCCCTCGCCAGCCAACACATTGAAAGTTCGGCAGGCGGCGCCGTTGTCCATGGCCTCAAGGCCGATACCCTGCTGAATCAAGCCTTGCAGGAGCCTGGTGGGCGGAAATCTGAGTTTTTCGCCACTTCCAAAAAGGACCAATTCGGGCTGAAATGCTAAAAGTTCGTCAAAACTTGCCTGTGTCAGGGCTTCAAAGCGCTCTGTGTCCCATTTTCGGGGGCCTTGGCTTGAGCACAAGATCAGCGCACCTGACTGGTGCTTGCCGTTCACCACGACCCCGTCTGGGCCGTAGCTTTGGATCGAATAAGCATGGCCGGCGTCAGGATGGAGTTTCATAGGGATAGGTTTTTAAAATTAGACCAGTTCTGTGGTCAAATTATAGGTTTTCCCCAGCGTCAACACCCCTCGGAGGGATTTTGAAAACTATCCATAAATCAGCCAAGCTTGCCAACGTTTGTTATGACATCCGCGGACCCATCATGGACCGCGCCCGACAAATGGAAGAAGAGGGGCACAAGATCATCAAACTCAACATCGGCAACTTGGCGGTGTTTGGCTTTGACGCGCCTGAAGAAATTCAACAAGACATGATTCGCAACCTGCCTAATTCAGCAGGTTATTCAGACAGTAAAGGCATTTTTGGTGCCCGCAAAGCGGTCATGCACGAAACCCAAAAGCAGGGCATCAAGGGCGTGACCCTGGAAGACATTTATCTGGGCAATGGCGCCAGTGAGCTCATTGTGATGGCCACGAACGGGCTGTTAGACAACGGAGACGAACTTTTGTTGCCAGCCCCTGACTATCCACTTTGGACGGCTGCAGCCAGTTTGTCGGGTGGTACGCCAGTGCACTACATCTGCGATGAGTCGAAGGGCTGGATGCCCGACTTGGCCGACATCCGCGCCAAAATTACACCTAAGACCAAAGGCATCGTGGTCATCAATCCCAACAATCCCACGGGCGCTTTGTATTCCGACGACATCCTCCGGTCCATGGTGGACATCGCCCGAGAGCACGGATTGGTAATTTTTGCGGATGAGGTCTACGACAAAGTTTTGTATGACGGTGCGAAACACACACCCATTGCCAGCTTAAGCCAAGATGTTTTAACGCTGACTTTTAATTCGCTGTCTAAGAGTTACCGGTCTTGTGGCTACCGTGCGGGCTGGATGGTTGTGACGGGCGACAAGGGAGCCGCAACAGACTACATCGAGGGCCTCAATATGTTGTCCAACATGCGACTTTGTGCCAACGTACCGGGCCAGTGGGCCATTCAAACCGCACTGGGTGGCCATCAAAGTATCAACGAGTTGGTCAATGAAGGGGGTCGTCTACGCAAGCAACGCGATTTAGCCTACGAACTCATCAATGCCATACCAGGTGTTTCCTGCGTTAAACCCATTGCCGCACTTTACATGTTTCCCAGGCTGGATCCCAAGGTCTACCCCATCAAAGATGACCAACAATTTTTCCTGGAAATGTTGCAGGAGACCAAGGTGATGTTGGTGCAAGGGACCGGGTTTAACTGGACTGCGCCTGATCACTTCAGAATTGTTTTCTTGCCGCATCTCGATGATTTGCGTGAAGCAATTCAAAGAATGGCCAAGTTTTTAGGCAAGGCGCGACAGCGCTTTGGAACCGTATAAAGAATGAGATCAAAATGAACCCGATTCAAGTGGGCCTGATGGGCATGGGCACTGTGGGCAGCGGTACTTTCAATGTATTGCAGCGCAATCAAGCAGAAATTAAACGTCGCGCTGGTCGTGGTATTGAAATCACCATGGTGGCCGATTTAGATGTGGCAAAAGCACAAGCTTTGTCGGGACCTCATGTCAAAGTTGTGAGCGACGCTAGGCAGATCATCGCCAATCCCGATGTTGACATTGTGGTTGAACTCATCGGCGGTTATGGCATTGCAAAAACGTTGGTGCTGGAAGCCATCGCTGCTGGCAAACATGTAGTCACTGCAAACAAAGCGTTGTTGGCCGTGCATGGCACTGAAATTTTTGCTGCAGCACACGCCAAAGG
>JBIKOZ010000168.1:0-4855 GCA_044357745.1 Limnohabitans sp.
TGCTGATGCTTGTTTGCCTTAAAGGCAATCTCAAACTGGCCAAGCTTCTCATTAGCCGTCAAGCCGATATCAATCATCCGGGTTGGACGCCGCTGCATTACGCTGCAACTGGTGGGCACGTTGCCATTGTTCAATTGCTGCTGGATGAAAGCGCCTACATTGATGCTGAATCACCCAATGGCACAACGCCGCTGATGATGGCCGCACGTTACGGCAGCCCAGAGGCTGTCAAATTGCTCATTGAGGAAGGTGCTGATGTCCACTTGAAGAATCAAATTGGGCTTACAGCGTTAGATTTTGCTCATCAAGGGAAGCGACCTGATGCCATCAAACTCATCGAATCTGCCATCGTTCAATCTTCATTGAAACTTAAGAAGAATTGAGTGGGGAGAGTCACGCCCCTTGTGATGTGTGTTTTGCTGATATCGGATCTGTTAATAACTTCATACGATGTATATTATGTTAAGTAAAGTATGGGTTGGTTTAAACATTCTTCACAGATGGCCCCAAACCAGGAACACATCTCGCCCCTCGCTCACCAAATCTACTTTGGCACCCAATGGCAATAACACTTTGGTTTGGACATGCCCAAATGGCAAACCTGTTAAGACTGGTAATTTGAGTTGGCTTCTTAATCGGTCAATGACTGTGTTAAGTTTGAAACCTTTGTCGTGCGGCACCGGTTGGTAGCCTGTAAATTGACCCAACAGAACGGCTTTTTGCTGCTGCAATATGCCCGCATTGAGCAATTGGGTCAGCATGCGCTCTATTTTGTAAGGATGCTCACCCACATCCTCCAAGAACAAAATACCACCCTTCACTTTGGGAAAATAAGGGGTGCCAATGAGCGAAGTCAACACGGCCAAATTACCCCCCCACAAAATGGCATGGTTAACTTTAACGGCTTGGTTGGCTGAATCAGCTGGCAAACGCCAGCCGGTGCCCTCGCCCTGCTCTAGCAATAAATCATCAAAGCATGCCTGCATGATGTCATCGGGTTGACCTTCCACACCAAAGTCCTCGCCCAAGGCGGGGCCTTGCCAAGTCACACTTTGAGTTTTCGCATAGACCGCCAATTGAAATGCGGTGAAGTCACTGAGCCCGACAAACTGGGTGCCTCTTTCAATGGCCTTTTGAATGGCTTTGTAGGGCAATTGGGGGAGCAAGCGCGTGAGGCCATAGCCGCCTCTTGAAATCATCGCTACATCAGCACCACTGGCTGCAGCCCTCCCGATAGCGCTAATTCTTGTGGCGTCGCAGCCCGCAAAGCGCATGTCACTGCTGAGGGCATTGGGATCTATTTCAACTTGATGGCCCTGAGCCTCAAGACGTTTAACGCCGCGCTTAAAAGCCGCCTTGTCTCGCACAGCACTGGAGGGTGAAAAAATATAAATATGGCTCATGAATGTGGCAACTTGAAATGATGAACTGCTGCTTCAGCAATGATCTGGCCATGTTCTTGAACAAAATGACCGGCTTCCTGCAGCATCATAGGCTCTGGGCAGTTTCGAATGGTTAGATGCAGATTGCGCATGACATCGACGCCAAGCACAGGATCTTGGGTGCCAATGGCCATGAGCGATTGTCCCTGCCACTCATCACGCCAAAAGGCAACAGCGCGCGCAGAAATTTCGGCACCTTCGCTGCTTTCAAACTCTGGCACCATCGGCGGGAAAGCATGCAGAGCAGCTCGGTGCCCGCGATCGGTGAAGGGTCGGTTGTAGGCATCGCATTCTGACGCGCTCAGATGCTTGTTGCCGCGTGCAAAAAGTTTTCCAACTTCAAAATCCGGGTTGTCGCGACACCACTGACGCCAACTTAAAAAACCATCAGACAAAGGTGCTTGACCTGTTGCCAAGGTGGTATTCATGACCAGCAAACCTGCAAATCTTTCAGACATGGCCATGGGCAGTGTCAGCCCAAGCAGACCGCCCCAATCTTGGACCACCAAAATGACACGTTGTAAATCAAGATGTTGAACAAACTCTAGGAGTACATCGCGATGAAATGTGAAGTTGTGTTGTGAGGCTTTTTTAAACTTGTCACTCTTGCCGAACCCAATTAAATCAGGCGCCACCACCCGATGTCCGTGCGCTGTAAAGACGGGGATCATTTTTCGGTACAAGAAACTCCAAGCGGGGTTACCGTGCAAACACAAATAAGTCATTTGCTGAGGCTGCGCACTTTGGTGGTTCTCGTCTAGATAATGCATTCGCAAGCCATTCAAGCGGGGCAGTTGCGAAACATAATGCGCTTCCCAAGGGTAATTAGGCAAACCATCAAACCAGCCTTCTTGAGGCCGCAGTGCGTCTTCCCGCAAAGGGCTCAAGTTGAGTCTTTTAGGTTTGAAAAACTGTTGCATCAATTGAGCGCATTGTTCAGCCAAGACACCCCTGGTGATTTGCGCATGAGGGTTAAGCGCTTTATTGGAAAAGATATCGAGTACAGAACCGGCAGCCCCAGTTCTAGGCTCAGAGGCGCCATATACAACCCGCGCTAATCGCGCATTCAAAATAGCGCCGGCACACATGGTGCAAGGCTCTAGGGTGACATACAGGGTGCAGTTTTCAAGCCGGTAGTTGCCCATGCAATGAGCGGCGTCACGCAATGCCATCACCTCTGCGTGGGCTGAAGGATCGTGATTGCCTATTTGCGAGTTGCGACCGCGACCCACGACTTGACCGTTGCAAACAACCAGCGCGCCGACGGGCACTTCACCCGCTTCGCCTGCATTGTGAGCCAATGCAATGGCCTCCTGCATCCATTCAATGTCAGTTTTCATGCCACCATGCCCAATTGACGCATCCAGCGGGCTAAGTTTTTTTCAGCCTCAGAACCAGCAGCATACTGAGAATGCATCTTGGCGTGCGATTCTGGACGGTGCTGGTTTAATTTGACTTTGGTTTGAAGTTTCACAATTTTCATCTCAAATGCAACAATGGCATTCATCATGGGCTCTGTGTAGTTGCTTGACAAACCGCGCCATTGGTCTGCATAGGCGGGCTCATGGTCGGCAATCAGCTGCTTGAGCAATGCGTCTTTGGCTTCTTCGCCTTCCAAAATTCGAACGCGCAGCCTGGCGTGAACTGCCAAATAACTCCATGTTGGCACGCGCACCAAATCTGGATAGACACTGGGTGACATGTAGGCATGTGGTCCCATTAACGTGATCAAAACTTCTGGGCGCTTGGCCAGGAACGTTGCGTGCGGATTGACTTTGGCCACATGCCCTAAAAGCAAATCCAATGTGGGATCAAATTCATGCTCAATGAGTTTGATTGGCAAGTGAGTCACGAAAGGAAATCCGTCATCATCATTTGAAATTAACTGCGCAAATGGATTTTCACGAATGATGGTTCGTGCATGCTCTGGAAAATCAAATTGCTTTGGCAGGTACATGATGAGAGAAATAATCCTGAGTCAAATTTAAATGTAACTGCCTGCCAGCGTGAGTACTTTGCCGCCGGTACCAATTTTGAATCGCGCAATGCCTGCGCTGCGGGTGGTATTGACACCCCCTAAATCAAGCATCCGAATGCCTCGTGATTTGAGTTCTTCAATGCTTTTCCACAAGATCAAATTGTGGGCATGTATTTCACGCCCTTTGTCAGAGGTCCAACCCACCTCATAAGTGGCTGCTGTGCCATGAATTAAAAACATCATAGCCGCAATGCGGTCGCGTCCTAGGTCTGCGCGCAAAGTCAAAATATTGAGTGAGGGTTGTTTGCGGGAATGGACATAATGATCAAAAAATTCAACTGGCAAGCCTTCTAACTTTTTATCTTTTCTTTGCTGAATCTCGGCGTCCATCAACCAGCGGTATTGCCCCACGTTAGTCCCAACGCGATGTACGGTCATCTCGCTCGCTTCGCCGGCCACCAATCTGTTACGCCAGCGGCCGTCAAGTTGAGCCCTCAGTTGCTCGATGGAGGGCGTTAAATCCAACATGACAGTCGACATGCCAGACATGATTCGGCGAATTGGCTTCAAGCCGTGAACCTGCCCCTCTGGCTTTTCTGGCGTCACGGCCATGAAGCGAATGCCACTCAGAGGCAAAGACTTTTTAAGGGCAGCGTAGACCCTGGCCTCTTCGATTGGAGACAGCGGTTTTAACCAGACGGGGCCACGTGTACACAAAGCAATTGACGCCAAGCCACCCCATTTGCGCATGATGAACTGCGCTTGTGCCACAGGCTCTTGATCTTGGTAAATTTTGGCGCGCAGAACGGGCACGCCCAACATCATCAAGCTTGAGCCATAGGCCCAATCTTGCTGCAGTGCCGCAGAGGCGGCGCTGTGAGCAGCATCCCATGCGGCAATGTCATGACCCGTCCAATGAACTATCATTGCCACTCCCCTGCACTCAATGCAGTTATGGAAATCGTCATGCTGAAGAAATTCTTAGAAAAACGTCGCGGCCAAGTGGTGATGGGATACAAATTGCGCGAGCCACGCCCTACTTGGTTGGCTGGCTTTTGGGCTGCAATGTATTTTGGACTGCCGTTTTTTCTCATCACTGTTTTGCTTGATGTTGCCATTGAGTGGTTCTCTGGCAACTGCTATGGATTGTGGTGCTATTTTCAATGATCTCAAGGCAATTCTGTGGCATTCCCCCAATTTTGTAGACGCTCTTCATCACGCAATTTGACGCCTCTCGAACTCAAGGTCGCTACGATTAAGTCCATGTAGCTTTGCAAAGCAAGCCAGCTTGGCCTGGGTGTCGGCGCTGGTGTGGCATGCAGCCCAGTCTGGTAAAGGCTCAACCGCCCAGTTGAAGCACTGACCCTGCGCTTCGACCTGATCTGCATTCATCAAAATTTCACACAAACCAACGACAATTGATTTTTTTAATGCA
>JBIKOZ010000169.1:0-4847 GCA_044357745.1 Limnohabitans sp.
CCTCAAAATGAAATCGGCAGGGGCCTGCACAATAGCTTTACTGCTGCTGGCAAGCACACCCATGGCGCAAGCCCAGCAAGCTGCGCGCAGCACCAAGTCCATCACGCTGGTGGTGCCCTATGGAGCTGGGGGCAGCACGGACATTTTGGCCCGAATAATGGCGCAACACCTGCCAACCGTGAGCGGACAAGCAGCGATTGTGGAAAACCGCACCGGCGGGGGCGGCCTGGTAGGCTGGGATTCGGTGGCCCGCGCTACGCCCGATGGCAATACCGTGCTGACCAACGAAATCTCTTTCCCCATTTCGGCAGCCCTGCTGCCAAGCATGCCGTTTGATCCGAAAACCGCCTTTTCCCATCTAACGATTGCCGCCTCGGTGCCCCATGTCTTGGTGGTGCACCCCAGCCTTCCGGTCAGCAACCTGCGCGAATTCGTTGCCTATGCCAAAGCCAATCCAGGCAAGCTTAATTACGGCTCAGGCGGCAACGGCACTAATACGCATATGGGCGCAGAGCTGTTCAAAAATCTTGCGGGAGTGTTCTCTACCCACATCCCATACCGCGGCGGTGGCCCGGCACTGCAGGCTGTTTTGGCCGGTGACGTGCAGTGGATGACCACCGCCCTTCCTGGCGCATTACCCCACATCAAGTCCGGCAGGATCAAGGCCATCATGGTCACGGCCAATGACCGCAGCCCGGTGGCGCCTGAAATTCCCTCCGCCAAGGAGCTAGGTATGAACATGGACATGCCTTTCTGGCTGGGCTTTTCCGTTCCGAGTGGTACTCCCGCAGCCGTCCAGGGCAAGCTCCAAAAGGACATGCTTGCTGTGCTTGCCTCGCCCGAAGTGAAAAAACGCCTAGGCGACATGGGTTTTGCCGTGATTGGCAGCAGCACCGAGGCCGCGAAACAGCAAGTCGAAGGGGACATGCAAAAGTGGGCAACACTCATTAAGGCCACGGGCATCAAGGCCGATTGATCATAAATTACCAATCTGTTGAGCCACCACATGTTCCATCTCCAAGCCCCTATCGTTCGCCCACTCGCCGTGTTCACCAGCATGCCTGCGCACTTGCGCAAAACAGGTGTGCGTTCAGCTTGGGCCGATGCAAACCGCGGTGGTAAGTCGGTGGACTCTTTTCTGGAAGGTCCGGTGTTTGACCAAATTGGTAACCTGTATGTCACAGATATTCCTTTTGGGCGTATCTTCCGCATTAGCCATGAGGGCGAATGGACCCTGGTGACCGAGTACGACGGAGAACCTAACGGCATAAAATTTTTGAACGAAAAAACTCTGCTGATTACCGATTACAAAAATGGTCTGGTGGCCGTGGATCTGGCTAGTGGGGAGGTAAAGCCCTGGCTGACTCGGCGTAACTCCGAGTCATTCAAGGGCGTCAATGATCTGTGCATTGATTCGCTCGGGCGCGTGTACTTCACCGACCAGGGCCAAACCGGTTTACATGACCCCACTGGAAGGGTATATCGCTACACACCCAAAAGTTGTCAGCTCGACCTTTTACTGAACAATGTGCCCAGCCCAAATGGCATCGTGCTCTCTCCTGACGAGCAAACGCTTTATGTAGCCGCGACTCGGGGCAACTGTGTATGGCGCATGCCTTTGCAGGCCGACGGAAGCGTCTCTAAGGCTGGTCAGTTTTTTACATCCTACGGCCCCAGCGGCCCGGACGGTTTGGCGATGGACGAGAGTGGCCGCTTGTTGGTGGCCAACCCAGGTCTTGGATATGTCTGGGTACTGAGTTCTCAGGCCGTACCAGAAGAAGTCCTTACCGGTCCATCAGGTGCTTCCATCACCAATCTGGCTTTTGGCGGTGCTGATCGGAAAACATTGTTCTGCACAGACTCAACTCATGGAAACATCCTGCACACCGAAATGGCAGTTGCAGGAACATTTTTATGTCGCATCAAATAACAAAACTGTGAAGCAGTTAGTTACTATCTGAGATCAGGGATTAAACTAATCTTTACCTTCAAACTTGCATTCACTCTGGACACCTCCTACCCGTCCAGAGCACCCCTGGCGTCCAGACTCTGGACACCCCTTACCTGTCCAGAGCACCCAAAGCGTCCAGCTCTGGACACCCTCTAACCGTCCAGAGCAACACAAGCGTCCAGACTCTGGACGCTTTGATACCGGCCAGAGCAACGCAAGCGTCCACTTTCTGGACGCTCTGCATCTCCATAATTGCGTTGTGTTTTCGCTTGTTAAATGATCAAAGCAAATACATCCGCCAAGACATGTTTCACGAGTGAAACTGAGCCTAAATAACCCTGTGCCAACAAATCCGTTTAGGCCTCGAAAAGCTGCAATTTTTTTGCTACAATGCGAGGCTTGGCGAATTTCACACACGCTCTAAGTCCTAAAGACTATGAATTTCTGTGTACTTTTAAGCTAACAAACCGAATATTCCTCGATAGCTCAGTCGGTAGAGCGCCGGACTGTTAATCCGTAGGTCCCTGGTTCGAGCCCAGGTCGAGGAGCCAAAACCCCTTTAAAAACAACGACTTAAATCGTTGTTTTTATTTGGTTTATTAATTACACGGTTATTACACGAATATTAAGCCTGCCACTAGTTGATTTTTCTAAAAAGAGAATGTAAAGTGTTGGCATGCGAGTACCAGCAAGCGAAACCGTCGTAGTCAAGCCTGAATTGATTAGGCTTGTGCGCCGTGACGACAGCAAAAAATGGCAAGCTCATTACAAGCTGGAGAATCTGAAAACTTGGTTCCGTCGCAGCACAGATACAGCCAACGTCAAAGAAGCTTCGAAGATAGCTGAGCGTATGTGGATGAAGGCTACTTTTGACTTTGAAGAAGGCCGTCCAATCACCAGTAAAAAGTTCAAGCCAGTTGCAGAAATCGTCCTGCACCGCTTGGAAGCACACATTGCAGCTGGCACTGCCAAGCCCAGCGCCCGTGACTATGTTTCAGCTATCAAGTTGTACCTAATCCCCTTCTACGGTCTGTACAACGTGGATGGCATCAAGCCTTCTGTAATCTCAGAATTCCATGTGTGGCGTCGCGACAAGGTGGGACGTGAGCTCTCAGGCAGCGCACAGAACAATCACAACGCTGCGCTGAATTTGATTTTTGATGAAGCCATTGAGCGTGGCTATATGACGGCCTATGAGCGCCCTCTTACCAAGAACACTGGCGTTGAGAGCGACCGCCGTGCTGAGTTCAGCCATGAAGAGCTGGAAGCCATGATGAAGTACGCAGCCAAGTTCATCTTGGATGGCCGCACTGCTCGCACAAAAATCATCCGTGAGCTGCTGGCTATCTATGTGCCATTTATGGCCGCTACGGGTATGCGCCCGGGTACAGAGGCAGAATTCTTGGAATGGCGGCACATTGATGTGGAAGTTCGCGATGGGCAGCCCATCCTGCATTTCCGTCTACAGCGCGGCAAACGTGGCGCACGTAACTTTGTAGCCCACAACAGCTGTTGGCTGCTGCTAGAGCGCCTACGTCAGCTTAGCCCGGACTTAGCAGGCATGACGCTTGAGGAAGTTTTAAAGAAAAAAATCCCAAAGTTGCTGTTCCGCTTGAGTGACGGCTCTGTGCCAGACAACTGGAACAAACCTTTCCGTCAGTGGCTTGAAGACTCTGAACTGCTTAACTGCCCAGTTACGGGCAAGGAACGCAGCTTGTACAGCTTGCGCCACTACTACGCTACCCAGCGACTGCTGGAAGGAATTCCCATCCACGATTTGGCTGAACAGATGGGCACATCCGTATTGATGATCACCAAGCACTACAGTCACTTGACGCCGCTGATGAAGGCCAAGCAGTTTGCTGGGGTTATTGACCCAAATGCCACGAGTGGTGAAGCTGCTCAGATCAGGGCAATCATGACTGCGCAGATGGCTAACAACAACATCATGAACTTGGTGCAAATGGGTACAGGACTTGTCATGCCCTTAATTGCACAAAACTCAGAACTGACTGACGACTTTGAGAATCGCCTCAAAGGTCAGCGTAAGAAGTCCACCTAACCCCCTGAGATGAATTACCAGCAACGACCTACCCTCACGACTGAATAATCAAAGCCCACCATGTCTGCCCTACTTAACCAGTACTTCGAACGCTACGCAGAAGAAGCCATCACAAAGATGAAGGCGGCTTTGATTGCGGTTGATTATTACGAGCGAATCAGATTGCGATTGGTGAAAAAAGAAGACCTGAGTAGCGAACTGGCCATCATTGCCAAAGTTGGGCCTGCTGGCACTATGACCGTGGTCAAGGAAGCCATAGCCGACTACAAGGGCCGAGTTGCTGGCGCTTGGGAGTTAAACCAGCGCTTGCAAGAAATCGGCAAACACAAGGTTAGTTTGATTGTTAATGAACGTGAACATCTACCCAGAGCAGATGTCTCCTACCAATTTAAAAGTAAAGCCGGAACAGTAAAAATTCACATTACTACTGCTGGCGAGACTTTTAAATTGGAGATCAATGCAGGTAAAAACCCCATGGCCGCGCAAATAGCCTGCATTGAACTCGAGAAGCAACTGACATTTATTGCGCTTACTGGCTAACGCCACCTTGCTGGCGCGGAACGATGGGTTTTTTTTTATGGTGTGAGAAGTCATATGCCTTGTCCAAAAATTCACACGCCATGTCGATATTGTAGTTGTCGATACCCACAATCTGCACACTCTTGTTCAATGTCAAATACTCCCCAAAACACTTAGGCCGAGAGTTCTTGGGTAGATCGTCATAGCGCGGAAATACGAATCGCCACTCTAGCCCATTCATATCGTGGTTCAAGTGAAAGCAAGATGCCAGCGTCATAGGCGACAGTCTCATGGATATGTAGATATCAAAAGTTT